>JAEWWY010000369.1 GCA_023458835.1 Bacillota bacterium | reverse complement strand
GTGTAGGCGTAGGCGATGGTGTAGGGGAAGGCGTTGCATTGGGGTCCAGGGTAGGCGTAGGCGATCCGAAGTGAATAATGGTCTCACCCATTTGAAGGTCCGGTATGGGCCGGGGCGAGTCCAAAGGAATAAGCCCGCTGACGGCGCTGGCGCTTTCCCGCTTTTCGATTGCCTGCGCATCAGGCTTGTAGCGCAGCACGATCACATATTCAATGTGCCGGAAATCCGCCTTCGGTTCAACGATAATATATGGTTTGTTGGCATCCAGGCTCCTTGTGCTTTCCCGTACGGTACCAATGGGGATCCCCTTGGGGAAAGCAATGCGTTTGCCGGAGGAACCTGCGTCAGTTGAACCCACGCCGGAGGTGACGACCATATCTCCAGGCCGGGGAAGGTTGTCAGGCAAATAGAACATGCGGCACATTGGCTGCCCGTTATCACCCAGCGCCCCCTTCACCACGCCCTGATCACGGGAGCTTTCGATCAATCCCGGAATATTGGCCTGGCTGTCAATGATGGACAACACCTTAGACCCGTTCTCCGACACACTGTAGGTATATCCCACCATGGCGCCCTTCGTGGTGACGGCCATGAAATCTTCAATGCCGTCATTGGAGCCCTTGTCGATATCGAATACGGAAAAATAACTGCCGGTATCCCTGCCAATCACCGTACACATGATGGGATTCATGGCATCGTTTACCTTCATTTCCTCACTCACGTCTTTATACATCGCAAGCTCCGCTTTTAAGTGGTCTACAAGCATGGCCTGATACGACAATTGCGCATTCTCCGCATCCACGCGGTTAAATTCATACTCTATGTTGCTGCGCAGCTTCAAGGTTCGAAGGTAGCCCGCCACCGCGTTGGTGACAGAGGAGAATATATTCTGAACCGGCGCGACCGTATCGGCTACCGCGGCACCAGGCGCCTGAGGCGGATTGTTGTCAGGGAAAACGCTGGAAAAGACCATGATGCCGATCACCAAAAGCAAAAAACCGCAAACAAGCCAGGCCGCCATCTTGCCAAGAGCGGGCCTTTCCTTCTTTTCGGGCTGAACCTGTATGGGATTATCTTGAACTTTGGGTTTTCTGAGTCTCATGGTTTACAATTGCCTCTCCTTATCAATGGCGCAGGAAGCCGCTTTTGCCGATCCTATACAGGATCTCAATGTTTTCGGCCAGATAACCGATGTCCATTAATCATCTCACTCATTTGAAGGTCCGGTATGGGCCGGAGCGGATCCAAAGGAACAAGCCCGCTGACGGCGCTGGAGCTTTCCTGTTTTTCGGTTACCTGCGCATCAGGCCTGTAGCGCAGCACGATCACATATTCAATGTGCCGGAAATCCGCCTTCGGTTCAACTACAATATACTGTTTGTTGGTATCCAGGCTCCTCGTGCTTTCCCGTACGGTACCAATGGGGATCCCCTTGGGGAAAGCAATGCGTTTGTCAGAGGAACCTGCGTCAGTTGTGCCCCCGCCGGAGGTGACAACCATATCTCCCGGCCGGGGAAGGTTGTCAGGCAAAAAGGACATGCGGCACATAGGCTGCCCGTTATCACCCAGCGTTCCTTTCACAACGCCTTGATCGCGGGAGCTTTCAATCAGTCCCGGGATATTGGCCTGGCTGTCAATGATGGACAGCACCTTGGACCGGTTCGCTGACACGCTGTAGGTATACCCCACCATGGCGCCTTTTGAGGTGACGGCCATAAAATCCTCAATGCCGTCATTGGAGCCCTTGTCGATATCGAATACGGAGAAGTAATTGCCGGTATCCCTGCCAATCACCATACACGTGATGGGATTCATGGCATCATCTACCTTCATTTCTTCACTTAAATCTTTATACATCGCAAGCTCCGCTTTTAAATGGTCTACAAGCATGGCCTGATACGACAATTGCGCATTTTCCGCGCTTACGCGGCTAAGCTCGTACTCTATGTTGCCGCGCAGCTTCAAGGTTCGAAGGTAACCCACCACCGCGTTGGTGATAGAGGAGAATATATTCTGAACCGGCGCGACCGTATCGGCCACCACCGTGCCAGGCACCTGAAGCAGAGCGTTGTCGGGGAAAATGCTTGCAAAGACCATGATGCCGACCACCAAAAGCAAAAAGCCGCAAACAAGCCAGGCCGCTATCCTGCGAAGAGCGGGCCTTTCCTTCTTTTCAGGCTGAACCTGTATGGGGTTATTTTGAACTCTGGGTTTTCTGACTCTCATGGTTTACGATTGCCTCTCCTTATCAATGGCGCAGGAAGCCGCTCTTGCCGATCCTGTGCAGGATCTCAATGTTTTCAGCCAGATAACCGATGCCCATGGCCGCGCAATCCATAGGCTCTTTTGCCAGAAGCACGGGAATACCAAGTTCGGAGGCGATATACTGGTCCATGCCGAACAATAGCGCTCCTCCGCCGGTCAAATGAATACCGCTGCGCATGACATCTGCCGCAAGCTCCGGCGGCGTCCGCTCCAGCACCCACTTGATGGCGGACATGATGGCCAGACAAGGCTCGCTGAGCGCTTCATACACCTGTGCTGAAGTGATCTCTGTCGTCTGTGGAAGGCTGGTGATCAAGTCACGGCCACGCACCAGCGCCCGCCTTGTTTCCTCCAGCGGCAATGCTGAGCCCAGGTCCATCTTCACATCTTCAGCCGTTCTGTCGCCAATGAGCATGTTGAATTCCCGCTTAATAAAGTTGATGATCGCTTCATCCATTTTCACACCGCCTACGCGGATGGAATGGGAGATCACCACGCCGCCCAGAGAGATGACGGCGGCATCCGTCGTTCCCCCGCCGATGTCCACCACCATGCTGCCCAAGGGCTCATATACGGGCAAGCCTGATCCGATGGCGGCTGCAAAGGGCTTTTCAATAATGTGAACCTGCCTGGCGCCAGCCACCTTGGTGGCTTCCGTAACGGCATGGCGCTCAATGGGCGATATGCTGCAGGGCACTGTAATCAGCACCCGGGGTTTCACCAAATGGGATACGCCGATGGCTTCCCTGATGAAGTATTGGATCATGAGCTTTGTCATATCAAAATCGGAAATCACGCCCTCCCGCAGGGGATGGATGTCCATGATTCCCCCGGTTGCGCGCCCTTTCATGATCCGGGCTTCTTCCCCAATGGCTTTGACAATGCGTTTATTATCGCTTTCCACCACGACGATGGTAGGCTCGTTGACGACGATGCCCTTCCCGCGAACGTACACTGAAGTGTTGGCTGTCCCCAAATCTATGCCAATGTCAGGCGCTACAATGGCCATGTCTACACATCCAATCTATATAGTACGCTCACGCCGAATTCAGAAAGCATTTTGCGCAATAGCGCCATAGGCAGGCCAATCACGTTGGAGGCGCTTCCGCGTACCTCCTCCACAAACATGCCGCCGCGTCCCTGGATGGCGTAAGCGCCGGCCTTGTCCATGGGTTCACCCGTGCTTGCATACAGCCTGGCAAGAGGCTCGTCCAGCTTGGAAAACCGGACGCGGGTCTTGTCAAACGCCACTTCTTTTTTGCCGCTTGAGCCGTCCAGCAGGCATACACCCGTGTAGACCTCATGCCACCCGCCACTGAGCTTAAGCAGCATTTGCACCGCGTCTTCAAAAGAGGAGGGTTTGCCTAAAACTTGCTTGCCGCGCGCCACCAGTGTATCGGCAGCCAGGATCAGCCGGTTGCCGTACAGGGCATGCGCCGCCTCCGCTTTGCGCCCAGCCAGCGCCAAGACGCGCTCCGCGGGGGTTCCGCCGCAATTTTCATCCGTGTCCAAAGAAACAACTTCAAACGGCACGCCCATCAAACGAAGGAGCTCCCTACGCCGGGGCGAGCCGGAAGCCAGGAGAATGGGCGCATCAGGCGGCCGCAGTTGCAATCTGTTCCCTCCCAAAGATGTCCGGCGTTCCAGCTATTATAGCACATTCCCCTATACTTCGTACAGGCTTCCACCCAAAAAGGCAATCAAAACCACCAAACCGGAAAACCCCAATGCCGGAAATTCCTTACCGCCATTGGGGTTTACACCTTTGTAAAAAATGTATGAACTGCTTAGTTTATACTGGTTTCGCCAGGTACGGCCGCAGCATAAGGCGTAGTGCCCACCTTGGCAAACTCATCCCGCACATGCTCCCGCACATGCAGTGTGATGCATTTTTTCGGGCATTTCGCAACACATTCGCCGCAGCCTGTGCAAGCCTCGGTGATTTCGTGTGGCTGCTTGCGTTCCCCGCTGATGGCTTCAAATTTGCACGTCTTTTTGCAAATGGTGCAGCCGATGCACTCGGATTTATTGATTTCCGCAATCAATCGGTTGTCAAAATCGCCCCAGATGGCGGAGGTGGGGCAGCTTTCCGCGCACATCATGCAGCCTACGCATTTCTCCTGATCAATCTGCGGCAAGTGGTTAATCATGGTGATGGCGTCAAACTTGCATTCCTTGTAGCAGATCTCACAGCCGATGCAACCGGCCTTGCAATTATCCGCAACCAGTTTTCCCTGCTCGGCGGCGCGGCACAGAAGCCTTACCGGCAGCTTTTCCGGCTGCATCGCCAGCACATGCTTGGGGCAAACATCAATGCAGGCGCCGCAGCCTGTGCATTTTTCCAGGTCGATCACAGCAATTTTGCGCTGCTCGTCCATGTGGATGGCGTCAAACTTGCAGGCGCGGGCACAGGTACCAAGACCAAGACACGCGTAATGGCACGCCTTATTGCCATCTGCTACCAGCGTGGCCGCCACGCAATCCTGTATACCCGTATACTTGAACTTACTTTTGCATCGATCCAGGCCGCCCTGACAGATGACCTGGGCTACCTGGCGTTCTTTTGTGGTATCTTGTGCCTCAACTCCCATGATCTTGGCAATCTTTTGTGCCAGTGCGGCTCCGCCCACAGGACAAGCGTCTATGGGGGCCTTGCCTGAGGCTATGGCATCTGCCAGGGCGTCGCAGCCGGGATATCCGCATCCGCCGCAATTGGCTCCGGGAAGCGCCTCCCGCAGCGCATCGCGGAGTGGATTGCCTGGCACTGCAAATACTTTGGATGTAATGGTTAAAACAATACCGAACAAAAGACCCAGTCCGCCAAGCGTTAAAGTGGCGGTCAAGATACCATTCAAAATATCTTCCCCCTTTCTATTGGATAAGCCCCTTGAAGCCCAGGAAGGAAATGGCCATCAGGCCGGCGGTAATCAGCGCGCCGGGAAAGCCGTCCATCCATTTGGGCATCTTGGATATGGCCAGCCGTTCACGGATAGCCGCGAATAAAACAATGGCAAGCGTGAAACCCAAGGCAGAGCCTGCGCCGTTGACTACGGACTGCAGCAGGTTGTAGCTCTTTGTCATGTTCAAAACGGTAACGCCCAACACCGCGCAATTGGTGGTGATCAACGGCAGGTACACACCCAGCGCCTGATATAGGGAAAAGCTGAACTTTTTCAGTGCCATTTCCACCACCTGTACCAGCACGCCTATGACCAGGATGAAGGCGATGGTATACAGGTATTCCAAACCCAGCGGAATCAGAAGGAACGTGTAAATGAGATAACAGATCAGCGAAGCCAGCGCCATCACAAATGTCACGGCCATTCCCATACCCAGGGCCGTTTCCAGCTTCTTGGACACGCCCAGGAAGGGGCAGATGCCCAGAAATTGGGACATGACGAAGTTGTTGACAAGAATGGAGCCGCTCAGTAGCAGCAAATACTCCATTACTTAGCCTCCTCTTCCCTGGCCGCTTTTGCGGCCTTTTTCTTCTCCGTCGCCTTCACGATAAGGTTAACCATGGTCAAAACAAGACCCAGCATGATAAATCCGCCGGGGGCCTGGCTGGCGATATCCATGGGCGGTACGGATGCGGGCAGGACCTGCATACCAAAGAACGTGCCCTTGCCGATGATTTCCCTGAGCGTTGCCAGCACGGTGATGGCCAGCGTGAACCCGACGCCCATGCCAAGGCCATCCATGATGGAAGACAATGGCGGATTGGAAAAAGCAAAGGATTCGGCGCGTGCGAAAATAATGCAGTTTACCACGATCAAAGGGATATAAATGCCCAGCGTCTGGTCCAGAGCCGGCAAATACGCCTTGATCAGCAACTGCACAATGGTTGTGAAGGAGGCGATGATCACAATGAAAGCCGGAATGCGCACGTTTTCAGGGATGATTTTGCGCAGGCAGGAGATAAAGAGATTGGAGAACACCAGCACCGCCATGGTAGCCATCCCCATGCTGATGCCGTTTGCAGCCATGGTGGTCACCGCCAGGGTGGGACACATACCCAGCACCAGGCGGAAGGTGGGATTTTCCTTGACAATACCGTTTGCAAACGTATTCTTAAGGCGCACAAAGCTGTTTTCAGCCATGCTGCTTCACCTCCCCAAAGGATTTGGGAAATGTCAGCCTGTCGATCAAAGGCGTGACCACATTCATGAACAGGATCGCGAAGGAGCATCCTTCGGGATACGCTGAGAAGGTACGGATCACAAACAGCATGATGCCGCAGCCGACACCCATGATGATTTTGCCAATGCCGGTGGCTGGCGACGTGGCATAATCAGTCGCCATGAAGATGGCGCCCAGGAACAAGCTTCCCGACAGTACCTGAAACAGGGCGTTGGTGAAAACAAAGCTCAGGGCGGTGGAAGTCATACCATCCAAAGCGGCCATGTACTCCGGCATCCTCGCGCCTTCCTTGATCAGATAGCACAGGAAAGCCGTTGCGATGAAGGTCACTGGAATCCGCCAGTCCACCACACGGCGCACAAGCATGTATACAAAGCCTATCAGCAGCGCAAGCTTGCTTGTTTCGCCCAGCACGCCCGGTACCTGACCAATAAACAGGTTCCACAAGGTAACACCGGAAGAAGACGCCAGGGTTTGAGCGCCCGCAGCAGCAGTCTTGGCCATCATCAGCGGCGTGGCCTTGGAGACAGTATCGACCATATCCGGCACAAACCCCACCAGGAAATTTCCCGGCGTGGGATTGGGATATCTGGTCATCAAAGCCATCCAGGAGACGAACAGGATCGCACGGCCTGCCAAAGCGGGGTTCATAAAATTCTGGCCCAGACCGCCGAATATCTGCTTGACCAGTACGATGGCCAGTATGGAAC
>JAEWWY010000368.1 GCA_023458835.1 Bacillota bacterium | reverse complement strand
GTGATCTCCTCAATCTCCAGGTTGTTGGACTCAATGGCGATATTGCTTAGCATTTGCAGTACGTTGTAAATAAAGTGCGGGTTAAGCTGCAACTGCAAAATTTTAAGCTGCGCCGCCTTCTCGCTCAGCTCCATCTCATATTTTTTGCGGATCAGGTCATTCACCATATCCACCATATCGTGGCATTTGGCATACAGCATGCCGATCTCGTCATCCCTGTCATAGTGTACCTGCAAACGGATGGATTCCGGCGTCATGGCAGCCAGGCCGTCGGTCAGGCGTTCGATGGGGCGCGCTATCCGCTTGGACATCATGATCATCACCGCCGACAGCATCACGATGGCCAGCAGGCAGCAAAGTATATACGCCGAAACGTTGGTGCGGAAATCCGTGTACAGGCGGTTGAGCGGTATGGCCTTGGCCACCACCCACGGTTCCTCGCCGCCCTGATAGAATGTCACCAGGTAGCGGTGGTCCAGCGCCAGCTCAAGATTTCCCAACCCCGTTTTTTGCATGCCGGCAATCCTGGAACGGACAATTGGGAAATAGTCGGCAAAAGCGGGATCGGAGCAAAAGGCGATGTCCTTTGAACTGTGGCAGATCATCACGATCTCATCCTGGGTGCGGACCTCCCGGATCAATTCGTTCCAGAAGTCCGGCGTCAAGGTGTAGTGAAATACAAAAGCCACCTGCTCCGAAAAAGGCAGGCGAAGCCCTATGGACATATCCAGGCCGCCGCTGGCGGCAGAAATGTACTGGTATACCCCCGGCTCCTTCGTGGCCTCGCTCAGCCATGGCGGCGCCTGCTCCGCGGAAGGCATCTGCTTGCGGAAGGGCCGGTCATTCAGCAAAACCTCCCTGTCCAGTGAAAACAAGGTGCCCTGCAATGGCAAAGCCAACTCCACCGTATCAAAATATGAGTAGTAGTACATGTTGCTCAGCAGTACCCGCAGTTGCTTTTCCAATTCATTTTCCACCCGCAGCCGTTCATTCTGGGCATAGTTGCCCAGCACATAATTCCATATGGACGCGCTGGAAAGGGTGCCGCGGGCGGCATCGTTCATGCCTGTAAAATAATCGTTTATCTGATGCTTCAGGCCGCTGAGAAGCATGCTGTTATAGCGCACATAGTCCGTTTTCACCTTGCCCAAGGCAAACATCATGAACACCGAGGTAAGTATCACTGCCGCCAGCAGAAAGAGGCTGGCAAAGCGCACCGCCAGCATCCGAAACAATGTATCCCGCTTTTTCCTGCCTCCCGCCATGCAAACCGCCCTGCCTTTACATGCTCAGCCCTTTACGGCGCCCTGCGTCACACCCGCAATAATCTTCTTTTGCATCAGCAGGTAAAAGAAGATGACCGGCAGGGATGACATGATACCCGAGGCCAGCAGCAGATTCCACCGGCTGGCCACCAGCTCCCGGTAAAAAATAAGCTGTGACAGCGCCACGGTCGTGTTTTCCTTATGTGTCAGCAGCACCATCGGCAGCGTTATATCATTCCAGAACTGCAGCACATACATCACCACCACGGTCGCCGTCACCGGCATGAACAGTGGAAGGATGATCCTGAAAAACATATTCAGGCCGCAGCAGCCATCCATGCGGGCGGATTCTTCAATGGCCCGGGGCACGCCTTTGGTGAAGCCGTGGTATAACAGCACCGCCATCGCGCCGCTCATGCCCATATAGATGGGGATGAGGGAGAGAACGTTATCGCGCAGGCCCAGGCTTTGCGTGACCTTGACGATGGGGATCATGATGGTTTGAAACGGCAGCATCATCGACAGCAGGATCAGCCCGAACAACCCGCCCGAAAGCTTGGTCTGCACACGGGAGAGCATATACCCGCACATGGAGGCCAGCACCACGGTCCCCGCCACCGCCGCGGCGACAATCAGCGCCGTGTTGAAAAATACCTTGGGAAAGTTGGTGGTTCGATATACCTGCACATAATTTTCCCACTGCAGCCGCTGGGGCCAATCGGCCGGGCGCAGCATCAGCTCCTGAAAGGTTTTCAGGGAATTGACAACCACCACCGCCAGCGGGGCCATGTATAGCAGCGCCAGCAGCCACCATAGCAGGGAGGAAAGCATTTTCTTCAAACGATGTCCTCCTCCTTCCGCTTTAAAACAAACAACTGAATGCCTGTAATGAGCAGGATCACCAGGGTGAAGAAAACGGCCTTGGCGCTGGCATAGCCGAACCGGTAGTTTTCAAACGCCTCCCGGTAGATGTTCAGGCTTACGCTCTCGGAATAATAGCCGGGGCCGCCGTTTGTCAGCGTCATCAGCAGCGGGAAGATCTTCAGGCTGTTGATCAGGGAGATGAACACGCAGGAAGTGACCGAAGGCATGATCAGCGGCAGCGTAATGTGGCGGAACAGCTTGAACCCATGCGCTCCGTCCACGATGGCGGCCTCCCGCACCGAATGGTCGATCGTTTGAATGCCCGCGATATAGATCATCATCAGATAGCCCGCCGAGACCCATACACGTACCATTGTGACGGTGTAAAGCACAATGTTCTTGTCGCTTAGCCAGCTCACAGCGAAAACAGGCCAATGGGTTTTCTTGTACAGCCCCATGTTCAGTGTGCCCAGTATGAACTGCCATATAAAGCCGACGGTGGCCAGGTTCAGCACATTGGGCGTAAAGAACACGCCCCGCAGGGCGGTATTCCTTCTGCTTTCCTTTGCCAGGCACACCGAGATGCCCAATGCCAGCACGTTTGCCGTCACTGTATACAATGCCGTGTATCGGAAGGTAAACCCAAAGGACTGTAAAAAACGGGCATCCTGCAGGCTGCGCACATAGTTTTCTATGCTTACGAAGCGATACTGCGTATTCATGCCGTTCCAGTCCGTAAAGGAATACCATACACCCATCAATGCGGGCGCTAAAAAAAAGATCCCGTACAAAAGCAAAAACGGAGCGCAGAACAACGCGAAGTTGAGCCTGCGATGATCGGAATTGAACATGGTGATTCCTCCAAATGCGGGCGGAAAACGCCATCCGTCTTCCGCCCGCGCTCGCGGCTGCTACTTCATGCTTGCCACATGCTGGTCATAATCGTTCTGGATCAGTTTGACCGCCTGGTCAATCGTCATGGACTTGTCCATCATGTATTCCTGCAGGCATTTGCCCAAGTCAAAGCCGGTGGGCATCACACGCGTGAAGTATTCGGAGGTTTGGGCGGCAGCCAGCGGCGCTTCGAGCGAGGCGTCATACGTTACCACCTTTTCAAAATCCTTCAGGCCGCTGGGCAGCGCGTTCTTGATGAAAAACTCCTTGGTGGGCTTGGTGTAATCGCAGAAGAAGGCCAGGAACTTGTCCACCGCTTCCTTGTGCTGGGTGTGGGCATTGACGTTGATCACCAGGTTGTAGTCCTCAGCAAACATCGCGTCGGCCGGATCCTCGGAAACCGGCAACGGGAACATGCCCACGTTGATATCGGGATTCAGCTCACGCATCTGGCTGATCATCCAGTTGCCCATAATCAGCATGGCGGCCTCACCGCCGGCAAACATCGTGTTATGGGTCGTATAATCAGTATCCTCCGCCCGGGGCTGCGCATACTGGCGCACCAGCTCATAGACGCGCATTATGTTCCGGAAGCGCGGGTTGTCAAACTTGTACTCCCCCTTGGCTACGGCCGCCTTGTCGATGCCTTGCTCGGATACCGACTGATACAGCGAGCCCGCCGCGCCATACAGCCCCCAGAAGCCCAACTGGCCGGGATCGCGGTACTGGGCGACGATGGGGTAAACATTCTGTGGCTCCAGGCTTTTCAGCTTTTCCAGCGTTTGCTCAAACTCGGTGATGGTGGCGGGCAGCGCCGTGATGCCGGCCTGCGCAAACAAATCCTTGTTGTAGAATACGCCATAGATTTCTGTTTGCACCGGAATCGCATACAGCCCATCCTTGTAGGAGACCGCCGGCTTGGCCTCATCGGCGATGAAACCGGCGCAGGCCAGGCCGGAAAGATCCAGCAGATGGCCGGCATCCGCGTATTGGGCAATGCGCGCCTGGGCGATGTGGGTAACGATATCCGGCGCATCATTCACCGCCAATGCCGCCCAGAAGGACGCTTCCCAGTCGGTGGTATTGGTCTGGAAATCGACGTACACCTCATCCTGGGATTCGTTGAAGATTTGTACGGCCAGTGAGAACAGCTCGTGCTTATTGGCGCCGTGGTTTTCAAAGCGGATGACTGTTTTGCCCGCCCCCATCGCTGCCGCCAGCGCCGTTCCCGCGCTGCCGCAAAGCACCATGACTGCCAGAACCAGGGAAATGATTTTACTGGTACGTTTCATGCAAAAACCTCCTTCAGTTGATTTCTGCTATCATACTAGCATCATTCCACGGCCCCCGATTAGTAGAAAATTGATCAAAAAATGAGACAAATTTGACTATTTCGCTCCATAGCGTCCGGGCGATTGGCCAAATTTTTGCTTGAAGATCCGTATAAAATAGCTGTCGTCATAGAATCCCACCTTGGTGCAGACCTCTTTCACAGGCAGGTCCTGCTCCAGCAAAATCCGGGCTCGCTCCAGGCGCACCTCATTGATGTAATGCACCAAACCGATGCCGTACCTGTTTTTGAACTCCCTGGAAACATAGTCCCGGTTATAGTGAAAGCGTTCCGCCAATTCCGTCAGCGACAGCGGCTGCGCGTAGTAGGTATCGATATACTGCTTTAGCGCATCCATGGGGCTGTGGTTTTCAGGCGATGCCGGAAGCGCGTGCAGGGAAGAAGACTCCCTTGGCGCGCACAGCCGCAGCCACAGGCAATCCAGCACCGTGCCCATCTGCTTGCGGTCGATGGGCTTGAGCAGGTAATCCACCGTGCCGTATTGAAGCGCCTTGCGGGTATATGGGTAGCTGTCATAGCCGCTGATGACCACGATATGCACAAAGATGCCCTTCTCCTTCATCAGGGTCAGCAATTCCAGCCCATTCATGCCGGGCATCTCCATGTCCAAAAACATGGCATCCGGCCGGGCAGCCTGCATTTGCTGCCAGGCGTCCAGGCCGTTCTCCGCATGGCGGATATCCGCATCGGCAAAATGCCGGTGCCCAACGCACAGCCCCTCTATGGTTTTGCGGGTACGCGCGTCATCTTCCACGATCAGGATGCCGGCACTCATAGCCATCCCCTCCGCATGTATCATAACACAGACGGTATGATGCCGCTATTGATAATTTTTCCTGGCTGATTCCCGTGTAAGGCGCCCCGGCTGAAAAAGCAAGCCGCCCGCTTCTCAAAAGCCTGAAGAAACTTTGCTCTGACTTTTTCTTAAGAAACTGTATTCTCCCTGTTGCTTTTTCAAAGCATCTTTGCTATAATACAAAAGCTGTCCCAATGACAGCCTCGGGCCTGTAGCTCGGCTGGATAGAGTGTTTGACTACGAATCAAAAGGTCGTGGGTTCGAATCCCGCCAGGCTCACCACAATCCGTCTCGAAAGGGACGGATTTTTGTTCTACTTATGCAAGAAAATGTCTTTTTTGCATTAAACAGGCCACTTTCCTCTTGCTTATACATTTCTATCTTACAGTTTCCTTCAAATTCATATAGGTATCCCTTGGGGTTTGGCTCGGGTTTTTGCTTCCATCATCCTTCTTATCAGCTTTTGCACGCCGCCGTCAGCGAGACCGCCCGGCGGATACTGTAGGAGGTAAACACCAAGGGTTCGGCTGCCACTTTTTCCTTCCCTTTGCATCGGAAGAAGCATGCGCCATCATAGAACTTGATAATACCTATGACCCAAAAAAGCTGTCCAGACGGGAGGTTCATCCTCAGGTCTGGACAGCAGTGTTTTCCTATCTGGTATCCAATGTTATAAGCATCCTGGGTTATAGATTAGCGAGTATTAGCCATTGCCATCGTCAGGGCCCTGGATAAGGATGACTTCTCCAGAACTCGTTACTTCTACGGAGTAAAGCAGATCCCTTGCGGTTTCTGGGTCGGAGAAAAAATGTACTGCAAAATGGCGGTTTTCCGGATTCAAGACGGAAAAGAAGGAATAGCATCCCCAGGCGTCCATAGCCTCCAGTGAAACCCCAAACTTTTCATGGATCGCCTTTTTTGCTAAAGTGAAAGCTTCATCTTCGCTTATATCATCGCCTGTAGGTATCCCATAATCGGAATCGAAGGCTGCCTTCTGTTCTAACGTCCATGTAATGATGGGTCCTCTTTCGGCTTCAAGTTGCTGAAGGAGCGACCGCTTTTCCGCTATGGCCTTTTCATTCCTTTCGTTCATAGCTTTTAGCTCCCCAGCCGTAATAGGTTTGAATATGCACTCCGCCTCCATCGTCGGGCTATCGGACACTTTCACCGCATACACCAGGTTGTTTCCCTCCCGGTTTCGATAGTGGACCAGCCAGTAATGGTGTTCCATATTCGGGTGGTAGTAACCATAAAATATGTTTACTTGATAGGCGCGAAGGTCGTCTGGCGAGACATCAACCAGCCTTCCAAGCAAAGCTTCTGAGGTGCTTACCGCCATATCTTTCGTTACGCTCTGCTTCTCAGGAATCGTGTTTATGAAATCACCGTCGGCGACCATTTTTGCCTGAAGCTGCAGGCCGCTATACCATGCCTTATCTTCAAGGCTCCATGTATCAAAGAAGCCTTTCAACTTTTCCATTGCTGAAACGTGGATTGAAGCCACTTCACCAGAAAACTGTTCATTAAGCCATTTCGTGAGCGCAGCATCTTTTGCCTCATCCGCAAGCGCTTGTATCTCAGGCAAGGTGGACATATCATAACCACCATCTTGCATCGCGGTAATGAGGGTCTCCTTATCCTTCAACGCCCATGTCTCAATTTGACCTTGCTTCTGTTCAGTTGCAAAAATCTGTTCAATCATCGGATTCCACTGAGTAATGGCCAGCGCCGCCACTACTACGAGCAGCAAAGCAGCCACAACCACAAAACCAAGCGAAAGCTTTTTTTTCATTATTTTTTCCCCCTTCAATTTGCTAATGACCTTGTGCTTTTCTTCCGCCGTCCATTCTAAGCCAGATAGACGGTCATCGACCAAACCCTGAAATTTATTCTTCATCGAAATACCACCTTTCCAGCTTCCTGTATAGTTTTGCTTTGGCACGCTGTAGCCGCGAAGATACTGTTTGCTGCGGGATTCCAAGCGTCTGCGCTATCTCTGCCAAGGACATATCTTGATAATACCGTAGCAGAATGACATCCTTATCCTTACTTGCAAGGCGCATTACTTCAGCAAGGACTGTATCGTCTGATGTGCGTATTTCGCTAGAAGCCTGCGGTAAGGCATCAGGAGAGATGCGGCGGTCAACAAGCCAAAACCACGCTGTCCGATGGTAGTCTTTGCACGTATTGATGGCAATTCTCATGAGCCATGAACGTTCGCTGCTGTCGCCACGGAATTGGTCGAAACTACGATGGGCCTTGATAAATGTGTCCTGTACGGCATCCTCCGCCAAGCCTGCATCACGCAGATACAAATAACACAT
>JAEWWY010000367.1 GCA_023458835.1 Bacillota bacterium | reverse complement strand
TGTTTGCATGGTGTCGGCAAACGTAAGCGGCGGGCGCCTGCCCTCCGCTATGCAGGCAAGATATATGTCAAGCTCCCGTTCAAAGCCGTAATGCCCGTACAGGGAGGAATGGCCATGGTTGATATTCCACCGCAGGCAGTCCGTTTCCTGCCCAAGGGGCGCGGGCAGCGGTCCCTGCCTGGCATCCGCGTTGCGGTTGTATGAAAGATTCTTCACATTGTCGATGATGATATTCCCTGCGCGGCCCGTGACCTCCACCCGCTCCATGGGATAGGATTCGCAGCCGACGCAGGCGCTCTGAATAAAGCCCATGGCCCCCGTGGCTGTAAAAAACCGGATATGGCAGCATACTTCCCTGCCGCCGAGCACCCGCATGTCCGTGGAAATGGATGTGATATCGCCCAGAAAAAAGCGAGCGATATCCAGGTGGTGGATGACATGGTTGAACAGAAAATATTCCCGGCTCGCATAGGGCGAGGCGTTGTATTTGGCCGTGTACATCAGCGGCGCGCCAAAGCCCGGGGAATCGGCGATCTCCTTGGCCAGCATATAGGCGGTGGCAAAGCGCCGGTTGAATCCCGTCATCGTAAAGCAGCCCGTCTTTTGTTCCAGCCCGTACAATTCAAGCGCCTGGGCGGCTGTTTCGCAGGGCGTTTTTTCCACAAAGGGGCTGATGCCCCGCAGCATACACGCCTTGGCCGCCTCGTAGTGCAGCCGGGCCGGCCCGGCGCAGATCACCGCCGCGGGCTTTGTTTCGTTCAGCATCGTTTCAAGATCCGTATACAGCCGCCGGGCCGCGTACCGCCCGGCAAAGCGGGCAAGCCTTGCTTCGTCCCGGTCACAGATGGCAGCCAGATCAAACTCCCGGGACAAAACAAGCGGATACAGCCGGCTGTACATATGATCGCCCAGCCCAATCAGCGCAAGCGGAATACCCATGTGCTTCACCCCCCGCTCAAACGTACCTTGTATGCACCTTGGCAATGTCGATGCGGCCGGACAGGTCGTTTACGATCCGCACGTTCTGCTCCACCCGCTGCGCCGTGCGCATGCCGATCAGCGCCACGTCCACCAGCGGGTTGGACAGCACGAACTGGATCAGCGCGGGGGTGTAGTCAAATGTGTTTTGGGGATTCACCGCCTGGATCCAGCGCTGGAAGGTGCCGGAGGTGGGAGCGCGCATGGTTGCGATGCCCAACTGCGCCTTTTCCGCCTCATACAGCGTGCCGAAGGGCCGGCTGGGCTCATACGGATGCTGGAACAGGAAGTTGTAGCACATTTGGATGCTGTCAAAGCGCCCGCTATGGATGAAATGGTACACCGCCTCATTGTTGTCCTCGGTGGTAAAGCCAATATACTTTACCAGCCCCTGGCGCTTTACCTCCTCCATGGCTTCCAGCATGCCGCGGGGGCCGGTGATCATGGCCTCCCTTTCCGGGGTGATGGTATCGCCGTGGATCTGCAACAGATCAATGCTGTCCCGGCGCAGGTTTGTAAGGCTTTGCTCCACCGAGCGCATCAGCGCGTCATAATCGCCGAAGCTCGCCTTGGTCGCCAGAAAAATGTCATCGGGCCGCACGCCTTCAAGCGCCAGGCCGAACATTTTCTCGCTGGTCCCGCCGCCATAGCCGGGCGCTGTGTCAAAATAATTGATGCCCAGCTCCAGCGCCTTGTGGATGGCCTCCACCACGCCCCGGACGCTTTCCTCGCTTTGGGGGTCGTATGCATGCAGATAATTGCGGAGCCCGGCCACCGCGCCGCCAAAACCGATGCGGCTGACCTTTTTGCCCGTAGCCCCGAACAGCGTATATTCCATATGGGTACTCCTTTCAACCCTTGATGGAGGCCGCCGCCAGGCCGCCTATGATCTTGTCATGCAGCAGCAGGTAGACGGTCATGATGGGGACCAGGCCGACGATGACGCCGGCCGACAAAAGGCCGTAATCCGTTGTAAACTCGCCCTTGAAGAAGGCAAGGGCCACCGTCAGCGTACGCTTGCTGGCTGAGGGCAAAAGGATCATGGACCAGATATATTCGTTCCAGACATTGATAAAGGTCAGGATCAGCACCACCAGCAGTCCGTTTTGCGAAAGCGGGGCCACGATGCGCAGGAAAAGCCGCCACGGGCTGCAGCCGTCGATGATGGCCGCCTCCTTCACCTCGCCGGGGATGGCCCGCATGAAGGCCACCATCAGGAAAATGGAAAGCGGGAGCCGCCCGGCCGTATACAAAAGGATGATGCCTGCCGGGCTGCCCAGGAGGCGCAATTTCTGCAAAAGCATATAGATCATGCCCATGGTGGTGGCGCCGGGGATGAAGATGCCCGCCAGGAAGGTGGTGAACAGTACGCCGGCCAGCTTGAAGCGGTAGGTGGACAGCGCGAAGGCGGCCATCAGCGTGAGCAGGCCTGAAAACAGCATGGTGCTGCCGGTGATGAAGCAGGAATTGAGGAAGGAATTGGGCAGCGTTTTCAGGGCGAAAATGTCCATAAAGTTTTCAAAATGGATCTGTTCGGGGAAAAGGCGGAACTGGCTCATGATCTGCGTATTGGTGCGGAAGGAATTGACCAGCGTCCAGTAGATCGGGAACAATGAGCAAAGCACGATCAGCGTCAGGAAGACCAGCTTTGCCGCCTTGCCCAGCGTATATTCCAGCGAGCGCATCTTATCCCTCCCCCTATTCGATGGTGAAGCGCGTATTCAGCGCCTTGCGGATCACGGTGGTCACGGCCAGCGTCGTTACAAATATGATCAGCGCCGCCGCGCTTCCGTACCCGTACTGGCCGTTGACGAATATGGATTTATACATATAAGTGGCCGGCACCTCGCTGGCGCGCCCCGGCCCGCCGCCGGTCATGATGAAGATATAGTCGAAGTTTTGAAATGCGCCGTTGATGGCCAGCACGATGCATACCACCAGCGTGGGCCACACGCAGGGAAGCGTGATGTGCAAAAACTCCGTCAGGGGGTTGGTGCCATCGATCCTGCCCGCCTCATACAGGTCGTCGGAAATATCCTGCATGGCGCCGTAGAGGATAACAAAAAAATAGCCGATGGCCTGATAGATGGGGATGGCGATCACCGCATAAAACGCGGTGCCCGTATCCGCCAGCCAGTAGCGGGTGATTTCCCCCAGGCCCACGGCGCGCAGGAGCATGTTGATCAGGCCGATCTGTTTGTCATACATGATGGTGAACATCAGGCACATGGCCGAGGAGGAGATCACATACGGCAGAAAAACCACCGTGCGGAAGAACCGTACCCCGCGGATGGCCTTGCGCAGGACAAAGGCAATCACCAGCGCCATGCCCACCTTGATCACAACGGCCAGCAGCGCCCAGATGAACACACGGCCGATGGCATCCTTGAAAACCCGGTCCTGGATGATTTTCAAATAGTTTCTGCCGCCGATGAGGGCAGCGCTGTTGAAGCCGTCCCAGTTGGTGAAGCTATAATAGGCTGTCTGCACGAATGGATAAATAAAAAAGAGGATATACAACGTGAAGGCCGGCAGCAAAAACAGCCATACCGTCCTGCTGAATTTCAGCGTTCCCATGCGCAACACATCTCCTTTGGGCAGGCGGTCCGGTCTCCCCCTGCGATATGGCGTTTTGCCCGTTTCCCCCGTTTAGCGGACTGTCAACTGCGGAAGCTGCGTTTCCCGCTCCGCCGCCTAAGCAGCATTGTTCAGGCTGAGCATTCCTCCCCCGCACAAATGCGGGGGAGGAGGCATTTGAAAAGCTTACTGCTGATACAGCGCCTCATCCAGCGCCTTGGCAAACGCTTCGGGGGTGTACACGCCGTTCCAGAATTCATTGATCAGAATCCGGAAGTTGTCCACAGGGCCGGGCTTGGCAAAGGAGAGCAGCCATTTGTCTCCGGGGGCGGCTTCCGCCAGCGCGGCCGCGCTGCGCTGCATATCGCTGACCTTGCTCTGGTCGATCTCAAGGCCCAGGTGCGGCACCATCCCGCGCTCATCCTCCACGTAGCGCTTGGCGGCCTCCCTGCTCACCAGCCGCTTCACCAGTTCCACCACATATTCCTTTTTGGCCGGGTCATTATACGCCGCTGCGCTTACGTACACCAGGTTGGTCAGGTCCTGCTCGGTGGAGGGCTTCTCAAGTACGGTTTCCGGCGTGAGCGGGAAATCCAGGGCCAGCAAATCCTGCATAATCTCGGGCGTCAGGTTGCGGTCCACCTGGCTGGCGTTGGCCAGCAGCATGCCGGCGGTTCCCGTGTTCATGTATTTGGTGACGACCTGGTTAAAGTCCAGCACGCTGGCATCCTCGGGCATGCAGCCGGGGGCTACCTGGGCAAAGTATTCCAGCGCCTTGATAACCTCGGGCTGCTGGAAGGAAGCGTTGCCGCGGAGCAGCTCCAGGCCCGTTTCGTTGCCCACCGTGCGGTTGATGATGGCATTGAACAGGCGGGAGGAATCATCCAGCCCTTCCTTGGTATCCACGCACCAGGGGATGATGCCGTTGGCCTTAAGCTGCTGGCAGGCGTTCACCAGCGACGCCCAGTCCGTGGGCAGGGGGATGCTGTACTGTTCAAAGACCTTCTTGTTGACCAGGAATTCCACATAGAAGCTCAGGCGGGGAATGCAATAGACCTTGCCGTCCACCGTGGCGGTGCGCCAGGCAAAATCCGGGAACAGCCCCTCAAAGAAGGGATCGGTGCCCACCAGCTCCGTCAGGTCGGCCAGCGCGCCCTTGGCGATGTACTTGTCCACGCTCCATTTGGCTTCCGGACGCCAGAAGGTGAACACATCCGGCGTATTGTCGCCCATGATGTCGGTGTTGATCTTGGTGATCAGATCATTGCCCGGGCTTTCCTCCAGCTCGATGGTCACATTGGGATAGTCCGCCGCGAACTGGGCAAGGATGTCGGCCAGCACGGAGCCCTTGGCATCCAGGGTTTGCGTGGCGAAGCGGATGGTCACCTTTTCCGCCGCCAAAGCGCCGGCAGCCCCCAGCACCAGCGGCAGGAGCATGCAAAGCACAACGAATGACGCCAGCAATTTTTTCATGATAAACCCTCCATATTTTATTGAAGCACCGGTGCGCGATAGGTCAGCGCACGCGCAGATAAACCGCGGCAAAGGCCTGGAGCCTTTCGAGGCTTATCCGCACAGCTTTTCCTTCCTCTCCTTTCTTCCCGTTTTCCACCTGTATCGCGCCGTCCTGCTTGAGTATCGTGTACGCTTCCAGGTCTGCGCCGGGAAGCGCGATTTCAATATCCGTCACCGGCACCAGCTCCTTGACCGGCCGCAGCGCGGCGGAGGTGGTGTTGACCGCGGAGAGCACCATCTGCCCATGGTTGCCCGCCCTATGCATAAGGCATATGTGCACGCTGGCGGGCGCGTTTGTCTCAAGGGACAAGGGCGCGGTTATGACATGGAAAATGGCATTGCAGTACGTATCGATGAAATCCTCATGGCCGTTGGTCCAGCACAGCTTGTCGGCCTGGTTGGCAAAGTACACCACGCGCCCCTTGCCAAAGCGGTTGACGACGGCGGTGGGATAATCGGTTTTCTCCTCCGGAATCCAGGCATATTCCGGCGGCTGGTTAAAGATCTTAGGCACATAGCTTAAAACGGTATGCGCGCCGCTTCCCTCCGTGACCGTGCACAAAAGCGTAGACCCCTCGTTCATGACCATCCGCGTCCTGTCCGCGCCCATGCCCCGCAAAAGGGGATGGGCAGGGTCCCGCACCATCTGGTAACAATCGGAGGAGGTGTCCCTCGTCATGCCGGTAAAGCTCACGCCAAATAGGTCCTTGAGCCCGAAATCCTCCCGCCGGCGGCCCTTCTCATCATACAGCGAGCTTTTGTAGGAAGCTATGAGCCCGCCGCCGTTTTCCACGTACCTTCGGATCAATGCCATCTGCTCTGCAGACAGGCATGCGCCGTTGGGCAGAAGCAATGCCTTGCAGGCTGCCAGCTTTTCATACGTCAGGTCCAGGTCCGGAATGAAAGTATACTGGATATGCCTTTCCGTCAGCACCCGCTCCACGCCCCGGATGAACACGCCGTATTCGTCCTTTGACTCATCATCGTTTCCCAGCGTATCCCGGGAGGCTTTGGAATAGAAGATGCCCACGTCGCACACCGGAAGCTGGCCCGTGAGATATTCCTCGTTTTCCCTCAGATATCGGTATGCCTCCCGTTCGATGAAGGCGTTGCGGCTGTCTACCGCCGCCCCGGGATGCTGGCCGTTGAACAGGCAGTTCCAGAAGCCGCCCCCCACGCCGGCCGCCTCCCACAGCCAGATCTTCGTCTCCAGGGAAGGCGCCT
>JAEWWY010000366.1 GCA_023458835.1 Bacillota bacterium | reverse complement strand
GGCGCGCTGGAGAAAGCCCGGCAATATGGGTTTGAGGGCGCGTTCTATGCCTGGGAAAGCCAGGAGGGCGGCTTTGACGCCTGCTCGGATTACAACGTTACCGACGTATTCACAGGCCGCCCCATGCGCACATATTTCAAAGACAAGCAGATGCACATTTCCGCAGCCGTGGTGTACGGGCTGGTAAAGTATATTGCCTGGACCGGGGAATACGATCTGCTCATACAGGGAGCCTGCGAGGTGATGCTGCAATGCGCAAGGTTCTATTACAGCCTGCTTCTAAAGCGTGTCGCCGGCGATGTTTGGGAACTGAAGGATGTGATCGGCCCGGACGAGTACCATGAGCGGGTGGATAACAACGCCTATACCAACGAAATGGCCCGGTTTGTATTCCATCATGCCGTCCTTGCAGCCGATAAGATGAAGGAGCTGGATGCAGACGCCTATTCGAATCTGGACAAAAAGCTGGATTTCGAAAAGGATCTGCCGCATTTTCTGGAGGCAGTCCAAAAGCTCAAGGAGCAGAAGCCCGATCCCCAAACAGGCCTTATTGAACAGTTCGACGGTTATTTCACGCTGGAGGATACGTCGGTAGAAGAAGTCCGCTCCCGCCTTATGCATCCCAAGGAATACTGGGGCGGCGCCTACGGCGTGGCTTCCCATACCCAGGTGATCAAGCAGGCGGATGTCATGACCATGCTGTACCTGTTCAAAGACAAGTACACACAGGAAATGATTGCCGCCAACTATGATTACTATGAGCCCCGCACGGAGCACGGCTCCTCTTTGAGCGCCTGCATGTACGCCTTGACAGCATGCCTGATCGGCCGCCCGGATGCGGCCTATCCCCTGTTCTTAAAATCCGCCAGGGCCGATCTTCAGGGCGGCGGCAAGGAATGGGCCGGGCTTGTGTACATCGGCGGAACTCATCCCGCGGCAGCCGGCGGCGCATATATGACGCTGCTGAACGGCTTTCTGGGCCTGAATCCCGCAGCCGGAAACCTGACGCCAACGCCCAGGCTGCCCAGCCACTGGAAACGGGTCAAGCTGCAGGTCTTTTATCAGGGCCAATGGCATGCTATTGATGTAAAGGCCTAAAGCAAAAGGGCGGGAACAATTCCCGCCCCTTTCCAGCATATGACAGCCGGAGAAAATCTCAGCCCTCTCCCTTTTCTCCATCCTTTGATTCAATATCCTTTTCAGCTTCCACCCGCCAGTACACGCCATGATCGCGGTCCAGAAGATGCTCGCAGATCAATTCCCTGCGCAATGTGCAAAAGTCTTCATTTACATCGGCAATCAGGATATTGACCTCCTTTTCCGTATAACGTCTGGCTGGCAGGAACATTTTTACCAGTTCCTCCAGAACGATGCGCTTTTTCTTATATTGAACCGGCAGGCTTTTCAGCTTTCCGTACACAAAAAAGCTGTCCAGCACCTTGCGGCGGTATGCTTCCTCCCGCTGCTTCTCCACGCTTTTTTCTTTGGCCGCGCTCCCTAACAGGCTTTCGATCGTCTGCTTCAGCGCCCTTTCCTTCAAGGCATAGACGGTATAGTACTGCTCCTTCTGGGAGGTCACCAATCCCGCCGCCTCCAGCTTTTTCAGGTGGAAGGATACTGTGGAGGGCGCCAGCGCCAGCCTTTGGGCAATCAATTCCACATACATCGGTTCGGCCATAAGCCCTGAGAGAATTTGAAGCCTGGATTTATCCGCCAGGCATTTGAACAGTTCCACCGCTTCAGTCATTGTCCCTGCCCCCCTTCTCCCATGGTGGCACTTAACTGCTGCACGATTTCTTCCAAGGCTGACAGCTTCATGTCTTCCACCGCCTGCCGGTGATTGTCCCCAAACTGGACCGCCTGCTTTCTGGCTTCCATCCAGCTTTGAGGGATAACCATTAAATGGTTGCGATAAGCCCCCAACGCATTTTCTCCCTGCTTGCGGGAAACGTGAACCATCTTATGGAAGATGTCAAACACGTTCCGCCGGGCCTTGTAAAGGTTGGCTTCATCCTGCCGCTGGTCCTTTACCAGAAAAGCGATTTTATGTTCTATCTCCGCCATCTTTCCCTGCAAAAACCGGTCATGGAGATCAAGAATCAATTTCATGTTCATCAAAATCACCTCTTATATTCGATATTATATTCATCGAAAATAAGATTGTCAATATGATTCTATGACAATGGAAATATCATTTATTCAAATGATTCGTTTTGTTTGAAAACAGGATAGAGCTCCGCCCTTCCGTCAGCCGCCATCCATGTATGCCAGTATCGCCCGTATAAACCACCACATCGCTTTCCAAGGGCAGGCGCATAAGGCAGTGGCAGAGCCGGTTGATCATCCCGCCGTGTGATACGATGGCGACGGCTTTTAAACCTTGGGCTTCCTCCAGTATCCTGGAGAGCGCCCTTTCCGCCCGGCAGCGGAAGTCCAAAAGCGGCTCCATATGATACAATGCCCTATGGACAGGCAGCGAGGCTGCCTGGGGATACAGCCGCTCCGCCTCCTTGTAATCAATGCCCGCCAGCAAGCCATTATCCCTTTCCATCAATTCTGATTCAAAGATGGGTTCAAGCCCGCAGGCCTCCGCGAGGATCAAAGCCGTCTGCCGGGCACGTTTGAGCGTGCTGGAATAAATGCGGTCCAGGGCATATTCGCCGGCCATCCACCGGGCCATAGCCTGCGCCTGGCGCGTTCCCAATTCCGTCAATGGAAAATCGGCCCTGCCTTCATGCACATCCAGCAAATCAGCTTCAGACTGCCCGTGTCGGATCAAAAACAGGTCCATCACCCTGCATCTCCTATCACCTTTTGTCCATCATACCATTTTTTCACTGATTCTGAAAACGACACATTGAATTTCTCATGAATTTCTCATGAAATTGTCAGCACATTCTCAAGCAGGAAGGCAAGCCTCATGGTATCATGACACCATCAGCACAAAAGCTGAGCACCAAACCCAAAACGATGATACTTTCAAGGAGGAAACATACTATGGAACGCTACACCATTGAAGACATCGAGATTCTGCGCCGTAAGAGCGGTATCAGCTATGAAGAGGCCGTCAACCTGCTGGAATACCACAACGGTAATCTGGCCCGCGCTTTGGTGGACCTGGAGCGCAACGGCCGCATCAAGCCTCAGGCTGAGCAGAAACACACAAGCCATTGCGCCGGCCCAAGCGGCAAAAAAGCATCCAACTTCTTCGGCCGCCTGTACCGCTTCCGCCTGATTGTGAAAAAAGGCAGCGTGACCATTGTGAACCTGTCGCTGCTCTTCTCCCTCGTCGCCCTGCTCATCAGCCCCCATCTTGTTTTCCTGGGCCTGATCGTGCTGCTTGTGCTGGGCTACCGCGTGACCGTTGATTCCAACAGCGCCGATTTTGCCAGCGACAACCTGGAATCCATGGTAAAAAACGCCGCCCAGAACGTGAAAAGCACCGTGAACAGTCTGACCAAGGACTTGGGCGGCAGTGATAAGCAGGCTGTTCCCAAGCAGGATGACGGCCGCAGCTTCTATCAGTCCGAACCCGCCCGGCCCGCTCCCGCCGACCAAACGCCTCCCGCCCCCCCGGCCCAGACGACACCCGTGTCCGTGCAGTATCAGGACGACGGCAAGGTGGAAGTCAAGGAAGATGCGGATGGCTACAGCGAGGCTACCATCGAATAAGGCAAACCTTTTGCCGGCGCCGCCCGCAGATAACCCTGCGGCGGCTTCCGTTTTTCCGCCGTAGGCTGCCGGAAGGTTTTTATGATATAATGCGTGTATGATTTTTTCCCCGGAAAGGATGGCGCCCCATGCCTAAAATTATGATCATCGAGGATGAACAGAAAATCGCACGCTTTCTGGAGCTGGAATTAAAACATGAAGGCTATGAGGTGCGCACCGCTTATGACGGAAGGACAGGGCTGGAAACATGCGAAAGCTGGCAGCCCGACCTGCTCATCCTGGACCTGATGCTTCCGGAGCTGTCCGGCATCGAGGTCTGCCGCAGGCTCAGGCATGTCAGCGATCTGCCCATCATCATGCTTACCGCCAAGGACGACGTCAGCGATAAGGTGATGGGGCTGGACATGGGTGCCGATGATTATATGACAAAGCCCTTTGCCATTGAGGAGTTGCTGGCCCGCATCCGCGTGGGGCTGAAAAAGCACCGTGCCGGGCATAGCACTGCTTCCTCCGCCTTGAGCGTCGGGAAGCTGAAGGTGGATCCCGCCAGCTATAGCGCGTCCTTTGACGGGGAACCGCTTTCGCTTACGAAAAAGGAGTTCGACCTTTTGCGCTGTCTGATGGAGCACGCGGGAACGGCTATGAGCCGCGATGTGCTGCTCAACGACGTATGGGGCTATGAGTATGCCGGGGAAACGAATATCGTAGATGTATATATCCGCTATCTGCGCCAAAAGATCGACGATCGCTACCATGTAAAATGTATACAGACCATCCGCGCTGTGGGGTATATGTTCCAATATGAAGACAAGTAAGAAAAAACAAAAAAGGCGCCCGCGTCCGCATACCGGGGAAAGGGGCATCAACCGTGTCAGCAGCGGCGTTCATGGCCGCCTGACCAAATTGATGAGCAATCTGCGCTTTTCCCTGACGCTGCGCATCGCCATCCATTACGCCTGGCAGCTTTTGCGCACCACGCTGCCGATGATGCTTTTGATGACGGTGGTTTTCATAGCGGCTCAAACGCCGGCTGTACTGCGCAACCTGGACCGGCTGTCCACCCTGACCCCGGAAAACAACGGAAGCTTTACTGCGCTTCAGGTCATGGACCGCACCGCCACCGCACAGATCACCAGGGATACCCTGCCCTCAGAAGGGATAAGCCGCGCGGGAAATATCCTGAAAAAAGCATTTTCCCAGGATCTTTTCCGCTGGCCGCCTGTCCTTCATATTGTGCGGCCTGTTGCAGGCGGTACGCTTACCATGTCCTTCGACCTTCGGGAGCGGCTGGAGATATGGCTGTATCTGATATGCGGGCTTTTGTTCTGCGACCTGTGGCGGGTATGGCGGTTTTTGCGCAAGGGCAACAGGCTGAACAAAACGGTATTGAAGCCTTTGCGGGAAATTGCGGATCTGGCCGCCACATTAAGCGCCAATAACCTGTCCAACCGCATCAACATCGCCGGCACGAAAAATGAGCTCAAGGATCTGGCAGTGGTCATCAACAGTATGCTGGACCGGATCGAATTAAGCTACAACAGCCAAAAGCAGTTTGTCAGCGATGCCTCCCACGAGCTGCGCACCCCTATTTCTGTTTTGCAGGGATACATCAACATGCTGGACCGCTGGGGCAAGGAGGACAAGGCCGTACTGGAGGAAGGCATTGCCGCCATTGCCCAGGAGGCAGCCAGCATGAAGGAACTGGTGGAAAGCTTGCTGTTCCTGGCCCGGCATGACAAAAAGACGCTGCTGCTGGAAATGGAATCCTTTGATCCAGCCGAGGTGGTGGCCGCGCTGCACAGGGAAGCCAAGATGCTTTCCCCCGGCCATAACTTTCTGCTTTCCCCCATGGAGCACTGCGAGATCACAGCCGACAAGAACATGCTCAAGCAGGTCATGCGCGTGCTGTGCGACAACGCGGTGAAATACACCCCGGCCGGCGGCACCGTTACCCTGGGCGTGAAAAAGACCATGGAAGGATGCATGCTTTCCGTTACCGACACGGGATCGGGCATCGCCGGGGAGGACCTGCCAAAAATCTTTGACCGTTTCTACCGTGCCGACAGCGCCCGCAAATCCCGCTCAAGCGGCCATGGCCTGGGGCTCTCCATCGCCAGGATCATCGTCATCGCTCACGGCGGACGCATTACCATCCGCTCCAAGCTGGGCGCCGGAACCACATTCCGCATCTATCTGCCGGAGAACAAGGAAAAGGCCGCGTTTTCGGAATTTGTGTCCTAATGCGCACTTTTAGTTGACCGGCCATTCCCCTGCCACCTTTTCCCCTTCCAGCGCCCGGACCGATAAGGTGGCGGGCGCTTTTCCATTTGGACCCTTTCCCCGGGCATACCCGTAAAGCATTTCTATGCTGGCGCCGGTCCTTTTTAGCGGATAAGTGACGCCATCCATCACGGCTTCAAAGGAAAAATCCAAGCCTGTATCGTCGGTAGGCGTGTCATAGCGGTAGTTGAGAATGATATCCGTTGCGGTAAGGCATAAGGCATCCACCGTAATCCTTGCCTCCCCGCACACAAAGGAGCCGTTGACAGGATAGACCGAAGCTACATAAGGCTCGGCGCTTCCAGGCATCCCCACGCTTATCTCCCATTGCCCTTCAAGCCGTAAAGGCATGGCCATGGGATCGGTGATAACAGCCACCACGCCGCCTTCCGCAGGCGCCGCCGCTATGGTCTCGTCGATGTGGTCGCCATCAAAGGAAGGGATGGAGATATCCCTTTCCAGCAGGTAGCCACCTTCAGGAGCGGGATTCAAAATCGCCAGGCGGGACGTTTGATAATCCCAAACCTCCTCCTCGCCATAGACCACATCCAGATCCCGGTTCCGCTGCAAAAGCGTATAGCGGAGGCTTAAGGTCCCGTCCTTTCCCCAAGATGCCTCATGGACCGTAAGGGAGTCGGCTGCCGTATTCTCAACCGGTAAGGGCACTGACAAGGGCAGTGCGGCAATTCCTTCCGCCGTGGCCGGACAAAGGACCAAAACACCTGTCTGAGGAAATGCCAGTTCTTCCAGGGAAAAGGTGATGACGCCGTCCCGTGGAATGGCCCAGGGAACGGATTCCTCGTCAAAAAATTCCCCCTTGCACAGAATATACAGCGTCTGTTTGCTTTCATCATACCAGCTTCGTGATCCGCCTGAGCGGTTTTGGCAGACCGTATCCCCGGAGCGCACCCACAGGCGGTCATATTACATCCCCAGGCTCCGCAGGCTGGGCAG
>JAEWWY010000365.1 GCA_023458835.1 Bacillota bacterium | reverse complement strand
TATCCAGGATGCTCAATGCGTCCCGCATCCCGCCCTCCGCCGCCCGGGCGATTAAGGCCAGCGATTCCTCCGAGGCCTGTACCCCGGCCTTTATTACCGCTTCCCGGCGCCGGCCGGCGATTTGATGGGCGGGGATGCGCCCGAAGTCAAACCGCTGCCAGCGGGACAGCACCGTGGCAGGCAGCTTCTGCGGCTCCGTGGTGGCCAATATGAACACCACATGGGCAGGCGGCTCCTCCAGGGTCTTCAATAGCGCATTGAAAGCTGCGCCGGTAAGCATGTGCACCTCGTCGATGATGTATACCTTGTACCGCCCGGTTTGGGGCGGATATTTCACCTTGTCCCGCAGGTCACGTATCTCGTCCACGCCGATGTTGCTGGCGGCGTCGATCTCCGACACATCCAGGCTGGTTTCCACCCTGAGGCTTAGGCATACGGAACAAACGCCGCAGGGGTCGCCCTCTATGGGCGACAGGCAATTCACGGCGCGGGCCATGATCTTGGCCGCGCTGGTCTTGCCGGTTCCGCGGCTGCCGCAAAACAGGTAAGCATGGGCAATGCGCCCGGATGCCACCTGGTTTTTGAGTGTTTTCACAATGGCCTCCTGCCCCACCATCTCCGCAAAAGAAATGGGCCGCCATTGCCTGTACAATGCCTGGTATGCCATAGGCGCCTCCCCATTGGTATTCCATTCCTATTTTATTATCCCCTATTTACCGCTCCGTTTCAAGGGGCAAGGCCAAGAAACTGTGTGCAACTGCCCAGGAAGCTTCATATTCCGCCTTTTTGGTTGCTTTTGTCCCCGCTTCCTGATAAGATACCTCCATTGGTTTTCTCACCACTGAAAAGGGGTTTATCTCCATGCAAATCACCCGGGCATACCTTCGCACCTTCCTCGGCAGCAAAAGCTTTTACAAAGGCGCGCTGGCCGTTATGATTCCGGTGGTTCTCCAGCAGCTTATCAACACGCTGTTCAATGTGGTGGACACGGTGATGGTGGGCTACCTGGGGGAGCTTAACATGAGCGCCGTATCCGTGGCCAACAAGCCCGGCATGATCTTCAACGGCTGCTTCTTTGGCATCACAGGCGCAGGCGGGCTGATGCTCAGCCAGTATTTTGGCGCCAAGGACCATGAGCAATGCCAGAGCCTGTTTTCCCTTCAGTTCATTCTTGGATTATTTTTTGCCACGCTCTATTTTGTGGTGCTGCGTTTTTTCCCCGAATGGGTGATGGGCATTTACGTAAAGGATGAGCGGACCATCGCCATCGGCGTATCCTATCTTCGCATCGTCAGCTTCAGCTATCTGCCCGCGGCCATTACCACCACCTGCATTTTTTCCATGCGGTCTTTGGGCTATAATAAGACGCCCATGGCCATCAGCATGGCGGCACTTGTCATGAACGCATTGTTTAACTATGTGTTCATGTTTGGAAAGTTGGGTTTCCCCGCCATGGGCGTGGAGGGCGCGGCCCTGGGCACGCTGCTTTCCCGCATGGCGGAAATGTGCATCTACCTTGTTGTGCTCCTTAATCGCCGTTCCTTTTTCTCCCTGCGCCTTGACGCTCTTTTTCGTATCCGCATAGGCGTGCTGAAAAGTTTTTTCCGCCGCGCGGTGCCCTTGACGGTAAATGAGCTGCTATGGAGCACAGGCCTGAATGTATATTTCTGGGTATATGCCAGGCTGGATGAGCCCTCCATCCCGGCCATGGTGATCGCGGATCAGGCCTTTCTGGTAGGGTTTGTGCTTTCCACAGGCATATCCTCCGCCGTGTCCGTGCTGATCGGTACGGAGCTGGGGGCAGGCAACTTTATCAAGGCGCGTAAAACCTGCAAGCAACTGTTTTCCCTGGTTTGCTGCATCGCCCTGGCAAGCTCATTGGTAGGCGTCCTTTGTTCCTTTGTGATGCCCTATATCATCCCGGTAAAACAGGAGCTGCGCTCCCTTTCCACAAGGCTTACACTGCTGTACAGCCTGTTTTATCCCATCAACTGCATATATGCCTTCTGTTTCTTCTGCCTTCGGGCAGGGGGCGATACAAAAAACGCCGCCCTTCTGGACAGCGTTTACATGTGGCTGCTGCCGGTTCCCGTAAGCCTGGCCATGGCAGCCTTTGGGGTTGGAACGATCGCGCTTCCGCTGGCCGTTACGGTTGTTCAGTTCCTGATGAACGCCAAGATCGTGTTGGCGCTTCGCATCGTAAGGCGCGGCAGATGGATCCGGAATATCACCGTGGAGGGATAGGCTCCTTTCGGACAGGGACCGAAAACCAGAACCGGCTGCCCTGCCCCAAAGTGCTTTCCACCCCGTAGGGCAGATGGTGCATATCCAGTATGGATTTCACAATAGACAGGCCCAGCCCGGTGCCGATGGCTGCCCGGCGGTGGTTTGACGCACGGTAATACCTGTTCCAGATTTGGGGTATTTCCTCCGGCGGAATCCCGCTGCCCGTATCGATCACGGAAATTGTGGCATGGCCGCTTTCCACCGTCTGGCGCACGATCACCTTCTTATCCTCGCCCGTATACAGGATCGCGTTATTGATCAGGTTGTACACCGCCTGGGTGATCTTTGTTTCATCCGCCAGGACCGTCACGTTCTCGTCCGCTTCATATACAATTTCATACCCGTCCTGCTCGGTCAGCTTGCAGTAGCGCTTGAGCACTTCCCGCACGCTCTCCGTCAGGTCGTAGGCGCTCGGCGCCAGCTCTTGATTTCCGGAGCGCAGGCGGGAATAATCCATCACCGCGCTTACCAGGGTGGATAGGCGCTTGGTTTCATCGATGATCACCTGCATGTTCTCCGGCGTGTTTTCACCGGGAATATCCCGCATCACCTCGGCATACCCGCCAATCATGGTCAGCGGCGTGCGCAAATCGTGGGAGATGTTGGCGATCAGTTCCTTTTGCAGTTGATCCACTTTGCTCAAATCCCCGGCCGCCTTCATCAGCGTCTCATTCAATTCCCCTATCTCACGGTAAACCGCTCCGCGGCGGGGCGGCTCAAACTTTCCCTGGGACAAGGCCTTGGCCGCCTCGTTGGTATCGATGATGGGCCTGGTGATGCGCCGCGACATCAAATAGGACAGCAAGAGCGACAGCATGAGCAAGGCGGCGGTGATGACGGTCATTTGGCTGCGAAGCGTATCCACCGTTGCGCCCACGGGCGTGATGAGGGAATTTAAGAAGATGCCTGCATTCTTTCCATCCTGCCTTGTGGCCAGCTTCAGGTACAGCATGCTTGCCGACCTGCCGTTATCAGGCGGGGGTACGCGGCCCACAAAGCGCCTGGCATCATACACCACATTGCGGAAGGCCCCAAGATCGAACAGCTCCAGCCAGGTGCCATCCGCTTCCTGCGCTTTTTCCCAAAACCTCTGCCGGTCCCATTTGGGCATCCTGTGGATGATGGAGCCGGCAGTCATATCCGCTGTCTGGGTCATGACCATCTCCTCATCCAGTATGAGGATGCTCACATCATTCTCCTGGGAAATGCGCTCCACCAGCGTCTGCAATTCAGGATTGTCGATGTTCTGGGCGATGGCCTCCGCGGAACGCTTGAGCGTGGCCGTTTTCAGCATACGGTAAAAATCATCCAGCAGCACGATTTGAAACAGCCAAAGGAGCCCCAGCAGCACGGCTACAAACAGCAGCAGGTAAATAAATATCCGCACCCGGATGCTGAGCCTTTCAAGGCGCAACCTCAGCCGCCTGAACAGGGAAGGATGCGGCCTTGCGTCTTCAGGCGTTTTCAAAGCGGTACCCCACCCCTCGCAGCGTTACGATGCAGCCGGCATACTTGCCCAATTGCTTGCGCAGAAGCTTGATATGCGTGTCCAGCGTACGGTCGTCGCCGAAAAGTCATAGCCCCATACCTGAGTGATGAGCTTTTCCCGGCTTAGGGCAATGCCTATATTGCGCACCATATAAAACAGCAGATCATACTCCTTGGGGGAAAGCTCCGCATTCACCCCGTCCACCAGGACCCTGCGGGCGGTAAAATCTACGGTGATGCCGCCGATTTGCTTCACCTCCCGTGCATTTTCATCCTCCCGGCGGCTGCGTTTTACAACCGCAGCCACACGCATCATCAACTCCTTGGGGGAAAAAGGCTTTACCACATAATCGTCCACCCCCAGCTCAAAGCCGTGGATCCTATCGTATTCCTCTCCCCGGGCGGACAGCATGATCACCGGCGTTTGGGATGCCTTGCGTATCTCCCGGCAGGCGGAAAAGCCGTCCAGTTCAGGCATCATCACATCCAGGATGATCAGGTCAAAATCCTGCCTGCGGGCGATCTCCACCGCCTGCATGCCGTTTTCCGCCTCTACCACTTCAAAGCCTTCAAAGATGGCGTATTTTTTGATCAGGTCACGGATGCGCGCCTCATCGTCCACCACCAGTATTTTCAATACATCCACCGCCTTGTCCCCAGTATATAAAAAAGCCGGGGCATTTACAAGCTACAGCCGCATTTCCGCCCCCGCTTTGAGCGTAATCGTCAGCCATTCCATCCCCCGCAGGACAGTAAGCTCCAGCGTCTCTCCTTCCTTGAGCGAGTCAAACGCATCTGTCAGTTCCTCCGCTCCACTGACATCTGCGC
>JAEWWY010000364.1 GCA_023458835.1 Bacillota bacterium | reverse complement strand
GGAGAATGGATATTGACCTTGGGGGACGGCACGCGGATTCCGGCAAAAGTCCCGGGCAGCGTGTATGCCGACCTGATAGCGGCCGGAAGGATGGACGATCCCTTCTGGAGAGACAACGAAATGACGGCCCTGGCGCTGATGGACCAGGATTTCGAGTACAGCCGCGCCATCACGCTGGAGAAGGCTTTTGTGACCAGCCGTCACCAGCGCCTGCGGTGCGAGGGGCTGGACACCGTTGCCGACGTCATCCTCAACGGTATCCTGCTGGGTCACTGCCGGAACATGCACCGGACCTTTGAATTCGATGTGTCGGGCATTGCCAGGGAGGGGGAGAACACGCTGACGGTGCGGCTTTCCTCCCCCACCCGGTTCATCAAGGAAAAGCATGCCCAGCGCTTTGTGGATGGTACTTCAAACGCCATGGCGGGCTTTCCCCAACTGCGCAAGGCCTTCTGTATGTTCGGATGGGATTGGGGCCCCCGCCTGCCCGACGCCGGCATCTGGCGGGACATCTATTTCTTCGCGGCCCAAACAGGCTGGATCGACAGCGTTCTGATCACCCAGCGCCACATGGACGGCAGCGTGCGGCTGGATTTCCTTCCGGAATACAAGGCCATGAGCGCCGAGGATGCGGCCAGGGCCACCTTGGCCGTAACGGTGACCGGACCGGACGGCAATGCCCATGTTTTGGAAAGCGCCGCTCACGGGCTTGAGATTCGGGAGCCGCAGCTATGGTGGCCCCGGGGCTACGGCAGCCAGCCGCTGTACACGGTGGAAGCCCGCCTGATGCTGGACGGCAGGGTGGCCGCCACCTGGACGCGGCGTATCGGCCTGCGCGCCATGGAGGTGGAACGCAGGAAGGACGAGTGGGGCGAGAGCTTTGCCCACCGGGTGAACGGAGTGTCCATTTTTGCCATGGGGGGAGATTACATCCCCGAGGACAATATCCTCAGCCGGATGACGCCGGAGAGGACACGCCTCTTGCTGGAGGATTGCGCGGCAGCCAACTTCAACGCCATACGGGTCTGGGGCGGAGGGTTCTACCCCGATGACTTCTTCTATGACGCCTGCGATGAATTGGGGCTCGTCGTCTGGGAGGATTTCATGATCGCCTGCGCCATGATTGAGCTGGACGCGGACATGCGGGAGAATCTGGAGGCGGAGTTCGCCGATAACATCAAGCGCCTGCGGCACCATGCCTCCTTGGGGCTGTGGTGCGGCAATAATGAAATGGAATGGCAGATCGACAACAACGACTGGCGATACACGCCCAAGCAGAAAAGTGATTACGTACGCCTGTATGAGCATATCCTGCCGGATATGGTAAGGAAGCATGATCCCCAAAGGTTCTATTGGCCTGCCAGCCCGTCCAGCGGCGGCGGCTTCGACAATCCGAACGATCCGGACCGGGGCGATGTGCACTATTGGGAGGTGTGGCACGGCCTCAAGCCCTTCAGTGACTATTGCCGTCCCCAAGATGGTGAATATTACGCTGGCCTTTATCCATCTATGGAAAAATATCGGATATAGCTTTATCGTATATCTTGGCTCGGTGCAGTCGGTTCCGATGGATCTGTATGAAGCGGCCGGCATCGACGGCGCCAGCGAGTGGCAAAAATTCTGGCATATCACCTTTCCGGGCATCAATATGATTATCGGATTGCTGGTCACATTTTCGGTCATCGGGTCAGTGGCGGTATTCGACATTCCTTTCATATTGACAAGGGGACAAAACGGCACCAACACATTTACCACCACGCTGCTGGATACGGCATTTACTTACAATCTGTATGGGGTTGCCTGCGCCATGGCTGTGCTGCTGATCCTGTTTGTAATGGTGGTTATGTTTTTCAAGAATATTATTTTTAAGGCGGCAGAGTGAAAGGAGGCAGACCGGCATGATGGCTAACGTCAAAAAAACTGCGTTTGTTATACTACAATATCTTGCCCTCCTTTCCATTGCGTTAGTTGTGCTTGTTCCCTTCGTCGGGGTTGTGTTCTCGGCGTTCAAAACAAAAAAGGAGATGCTGGTGACCGGCTACATGCAGCCTCCCGCCAGCTTACTGAATTTTGAAAACTTCGGTATTGTGGTGGAGTATGGCAACCTGCTTACCGGCATTACCAACACACTGATCATCATCGTTTCGGCCTTGGCATTGTCGATCCTTTTTTCCACAATGATCGCCTATGTCCTCAAACGCTTTCCTTTCCCGGGCAGCAAGATCATTGAAGGCGCCTATCTGGTGGCCGCGGTTATCCCAAACGGCATCATACACCTCATTATCTTCAATGTTTTTGCGCAGGCCAAGCTGGTGAATACCCTCATAGCGCCCATCATGCTGTACGCAGGGGTGGACATCATGGGGCTGTACCTTTTCATGCAGTTCATATCAAAAATCCCTGTCGAGCTGGACGAGGCCGCTATTTTGGAGGGATGTTTCTACTTCGGCGTGTTTGCGCGGGTCATACTGCCCCTTCTGAAACCGGCGGCGCTTACCTTCGGAATGCTTAAATTTACCTCGGTGTATAATGATTTTTATGTAGGCTTCCTATATCTTCCAAGCGAGTCGAAGGCGGTTATGTCCACCATGCTGTATCGCTTCATGGGTCCATACAACGCCCTTTGGAATGTGATCTCCGCCGGCATCATCGTTGTTGTCATCCCGG
>JAEWWY010000363.1 GCA_023458835.1 Bacillota bacterium | reverse complement strand
TGGATATCTTCTTCATGGTGGTATGTGTTTCGCTGGCGGCGTTTGCCTTCAGCAAAATGGAATTTCGGGGCCGCGGCTTTTTGTACATACTGACGCTGCTGGGCATGATGATGCCCGCGGCGGGGTTTATCGTACCTTACTTCATCACGCTTAAAAGCCTGGGCCTGATGAACCAGTTCGGCCTGGTGGGGCCGCATGTGGCCGCTTCCATCCCCATGAGCATGATGATCATCCGCAACAGCTTTATGGACATTGAAGATGAAATGATTGAAGCGTCTGTCATCGACGGATGCTCACGCATAGGCGTTTTTACCCAAATGATACTGCCGCTGGGACGCAACGCCATTGCCACAGCCGTTATCTTTGCGTTCCTGGGCAGTTGGAACGATTACCTGATGCCGCTTGTACTGCTGCAAAAGCCGGAGTACATGACCCTGACGCTGCTGCCGGACCGGTACAAGGGCTTTGGCGGCGGCGACAATGTGGGCGTCATCTTCTCAGCGCTGGTGCTGATCTCGGTCCCGATCCTTATCGTATACCTGACCTGCCAGAAGTTCCTGCAGCGGGGCATTTCAGCGGGCACCATAAAATAAGGGGAAAGAGGAAGGAATCATGGGCAAAACTTATCAAAACCCCACCCCCTTCCCGGTCGGGGATCCTTATGTGATGCTGGCCGCGGACGGGCGCTATTACATGTATGGCTCCAGCCAGGAAACCGGCATTTTTACGGCGCATTCCTCAGAGGACCTGGCGGTCTGGCGTGACGAAGGCGTGATCTACCGTAAAAAGGAAGGCTCCTGGTGCGTGGACCAATTCTGGGCGCCGGAGTGCTTTTACGTAAGCGGCAGGTACTACCTCTTCTTCAGCGCCAACTGGGTCAACAACCCTAAAAACGACCTGGAAAACTTCCGCATCGGCGTAGCGGTCAGCGATACGCCCAACGGACCTTTCGAGGACCTGTACGACCGCCCGATCTACGACTTTGGGTTCCCCATCATCGACGCCGATCTCTGGATCGAGGACGGCCGTTATTACCTGTACGGCTCCCGCTGCTGCTACAAGCATATGGTGGACGGCCTGGAGGAAAGCTGGATCTATGGCGTGGAAATCAAGCCTGACTTTTCAGACATTATTGGCGAGCCCAAGCTTCTGCTCAGGCCCGGGCAGGAATGGGAGGGCCGCTCCGCGCCTACCCAGGGCCGCAGGTGGAACGAAGGCTCCAGCATCATCAAACACAACGGAAAATACTATATGACCTTTTCGGCCAACTTTGTAGGTGAACCGCATTATGCCATCGGCTATGCCACCGCGGATCATCCCCTGGGCCCATGGACCAAGGCGCCGGACAACCCCATTGTCCAGCAGAATGCATTCGTCACCGGCACCGGCCACAACAGCCTGATCCGCACAAAAGAAGGCGGCAGGATCTTTATCGTGTATCATGGGCGGACCGAAAAGACCGGCAGGGCACGGGTAGGCTTTATCGACGAAGTGATTTTTGACGAGCAGGGCCGCATGAAGGTCAACGGGCCGACGGTTACGCCGCAGCCGCTGTAGGCCCTGTCATAGGCTGCATGGGGGGAGGATATATACGGCCTCTGCCCGCCTTCCTGCCAGCAGCCCGAAAACTGACCGGCCTGCCGATCTCGGTCAGTCTTTCAAACCGTCTCGCCGGTATCCCGGAATAGTCCGAGAACGGCTCTCCCGCTCAAATCAGCTTCCATCATTGCCCCATGTATCAGGCAAAAAGCCTTTTTCAAACAGGAGCTCCCCCGTGTACATGAATCCCTCCCGGGCGTACAGGGATTGGGCTCTCTTGTTGCTTGAATGGGTAACCACATGCAAGTGATAAATCGAGCGCACTGCCGCTTCCTTTTGCAAATGCTGCAGCAGAAGGGTCCCAACGCCCCTCCCGCGGTATTCTTCTTTCACAAACAACGCCTCAACATCAATGCGGTTGCCGCTGTAACACATTGATTTCACGATCAATCCCGTGCAAAAACCTGCGGCCTGGCTTTGGTCACAGGCGATGCAAATGATTTCACGATCGTTTGTATCGATCGACTCCCTCAAGGCGTGAAGCTCGTTTTGATTGCCGAACATTTCATTGAGCGTGTGCAAGGCTTCTGCATCCTTTGGTGTTGCCAGGCGTACCTCCATGAAAATAACCTCCTTCATGCCACAATCAGATATCGTCAACTCACGGAATTGCCGTTCGTGTTTGCCTTGGCACGAAGCCCTGCCTGGTCGTTTCACCTGCCTTTCATCCCATGCGTTTTTCCCCGTTCCTCTTCACGATGAGCGCCGTTGACAAAATCAGGACGGCGAGTAAAACAGCCGCTCCAGACCTTTCCAGAATCAGCGGAACAATGCCTAAAGACAGGTTGCATACGGTATGGAATATCATACACAGCAGCAAATTGCCTTTCGTACGCGCATAAAGCACTGCAATCAATAGAGAAATGCAAACCGTGTAGATACAATAGCCTGCACATGCAAGGGTGAACCCCATTTTCGCCAGTTCGAACTGAATCGTGCCGGGGATAAAGAAAAGTGGAATATGCCAGGCAGACCAAATGATTCCCAACACGCCTCCGGCCCGTACAAGGCGCTGTCGCTGTATCAGCCTGCCCAGCAAAAAGCCGCGCCAGCCCAGCTCCTCCCCCAACGGTCCCATGAACACAAGGATATAGAGAAAGGCCACGGGGATAAACCACGGGGGAAACTGGGCCTGGGGCAAAATGCCTCCCGCCACAAGAAAAACCGCTGATGATACCAGCAGGATAAGGGGGAACAAGGCAGTTGCATATACCCACCATACAAGTGAAGCCTTGCAGCGTATCAAAGCGCGCAGCAACGCTTTTACGCCTTCCGTCCCATCATATATGCGCGTCATGACCAGCCCTGCGGCGGAGGGAACCATGGTTCCAAGGCGGACAAGCCAGTCCGTGGAAAGGGGCAGTGTGCATGCCGGTGTGGAGGCAGCGTAAGCCCCAAGCCATATGACCCAGGTAATGGCGAAGGTTGCGGCAAGATATCCCCCCGCTTCCTTGTATCGTTTTTTCACCAACGGTATCCCCTCCGTGAGCAAAAGGACTGTTCCTTGCGTCCTTATTTCCATCCTTCATCACCTGGGGCCATTCCCCGAGTTAACCAATCAACCGCATCCTGCCTGCTTAGAAGAGCAGCTCAAATTCAAACTCATGCTGGATCGGGATACCGTCGTTCCCATGCGCGGGCAATTCCTTTTTCAGCCTCCGCGTAACCTCAAGGGCGCCGATATGCACGGCCTTCAGTGAAAACCCGTACTTCTGATAAAAACGGATGGCTTGCGTATCATCATTCGTCGTGACCAGCCATAATCTCCGGGCATGCTGGGCTTTCGCGGCTTCCACCACCGCGTCAAGCAGCCTGGTCCCGGCTCCGATGCCCTGAACAAGTGAAAACAGCGCGGAAACTTCACACTCGCCATCCTCCATGCGATACAGGACAGCGCCCAACAGCGCTTCGTCATCTTCCGCAACGAAGCCTGGCAGTGCGCTGGTATCATACAGGTTGCCGCGGGTGACGATCTGGGGACCGCCCCACAGATACCGGATGTAGGCATTAACGCTGCTGCGATAGGTGTCATCAAGCTTCTGAATATGCATGTTCGTTTCCTCATATTTTTCATGTCTGAGAACTGCCTGGGTAAATTTTACTCTTATTCCCGCCATGCCGTCAAGCCATAATCCCAGGCATGATTCGTGCAGCAGCAGAGCGGGCGACAGGATTATCGCCCTACGCCGTAAAGAGTGTATTGACTTTTCTACCGGATCCTACGTGTTCCGACAGCGAAGCCAACAAACAAACTGCGCCGTAGGGCGATGACCAATCGCCCGCCTAACGATCCGGCATATTCCAATCTGCTTCCAGCCGTATAAGCTTGTTCTTTGGCGCTATTTGCTATAAGATATTGATTAGTAGGACGATAAACACGAATATACCAGGCGGGTTAATCAATAAAACAATCAGGAGCACATTTATGAAAAAACGCAGACGCAAAATCACGGTCATCCGCAAAGAATGTTATGCCGATTTACAGGAGCAATATTTGGCGGACCCCAAATCAGGGCCGTGCAGCATATTTGAAGTCGGACAGGAATTCATACTTGAGCGAAGCCATGAACGCGACGATTTCTGGCACATGATGGATGGAAAGTTCTGTTCAGAAGCGTGGGACTGCATAAGCCGGTACGTTTATGCGGCGCTTCAAGGCGGCTCTATTATGGAAGGCTGGACGAATGATGAAAAGATGATGATTGC
>JAEWWY010000362.1 GCA_023458835.1 Bacillota bacterium | reverse complement strand
GACATCGCCATGGAGACAGGCTTTTCCACCACCAGTTACTTTATACAGCGCTTCAAGGAATACCAGGGGATGACCCCCAAGCGGTTCCGCAAATGGTTCGGCTCGGCGCAATAGCCAATCAACTCTTTCGGGTCTGGCGGTATTCCGTAGGTGTAAAGCCGAAATATTTCTTAAATACATACAGGAAGTGTTTGGTGGCAATATATCCTGTCTTTTGGGCGATATCGGATACAAGCATCCCCGGATGCTCCTCCAGATATCTGACCGCGGCTTCCATCCGCATCCTGGTGAGATATTTGATATAAGGTTCCCCTGCCTTTCTGTGAAAAAGGCTGCTGAGGTAGCCGACGGAAACGCCGATGGCATCCGCCACCATAGACAGGCTGATAGGCTCCTGATAATTCTGCTGAATGTATGCCTTGGCTGTCTCCACGATGCAGGCATGATCCTCCCGGGAATCTTCCGCAGCACTTCCGGATAACGAAATATCCAACAAGCCGGCCAGCCTCTCAAAAAAGCTTCCCGGCGGCAATTCCGAAAGCCGGCCCAAGTTTTTAAGCAGCGCAGGATCGGGTCCCCTCAGCATGAGGGCAAGCAGTGCCCCGGCCCGAATCTGCGGGCAATCCGGGCCATATACCTGCAGGCACAACTCATAGAATTTTCCGAACAGCGGCGCGCTTGCCCCCATCTCCGCGGTAGAAATATCCGCCGCGGCCTGTTCCAGCGCCTTGAGGCGGCTTCTGTCAGCCTCGGACGCCGGCGTCACATACGCATCCCTTCCAGGCGCGAGCAAAGCCAGCTTTGCCTCAAGCCAGGCCCGGCGAGGCGGCATGTCCACAGAAATCATGGCGGAAGCCACCCGGATATGATCGCCGCATATCATTTCAAGCCCTGCGGTCATGCAGGCGGGAAGGCGCTCTCTTCCCGGCAGCAGCACGGCAGGATTGCCAAATTCATCCTCGAATGCCCATCCCTGCCCGCCACATGCAAGGCTGGCGGCAACATTCCGCAGGCTTTTTGCAGCGCTCTGTCCAAGCTCTCGCGCGGCCAGCGTTTCCAGTTCCGCAGGCTTAAAGGAAATCAGGCAGATCAGCGCCGTCTCCTCAAGCTTCACGCCCAACGCGCCAAGCATTTCACGGGCATCCTCCGCCTCCGCAGGCTGATCCATGATGGCTGACTGGTAATACTGGCAGGCGATCCATCCCACCGCATCATTGAAAAGCCCGCCGATTCTTTCCTGCTCCGATTGCATCTGACGTTTTTTTGCCATGCGGACGGCCATGCTTCCCAGAAGCTTCTCAAGCTCCTGGTTAACAATGGGCTTGAGCAAATAGTCTGACACGCCGTTTTTTATCGCTTGCTGGGCAAAATCAAAATCGCCGAATCCGCTTAATATGACCACCGGCATGTCGGGAAAGCGGGCGCGGATCTTACGCGACAATTCCAGACCATCCACCACAGGCATTTTGATGTCCGTCAGTACCAGATCCACAGGGCCGTTTTCCAAAAGATAATCCATCGCTTCCTTCCCGTCTCCAAGGCATGCCGCCACGGTGTAGCTATTATTCAGCGATGGAATCTTTTGGCTTAAAAACGATCTGGTCAATGGCTCATCATCAACGACCAGGACCCTGAACAATTTCCTTCCCCTCCTTCCAGTCAAGGGGAAGCATCACCTTGACGGTGGTCCCCTTCCCCACGGCGCTTTCCATAATCAGTCCATATTTTTTCCCAAAGCGCATGCGTATGCGCGTATTCACATTTGCCAGGCCCAGTCCGCCCATGGCCGACAGGTCTGTCACCGGCTGGTCCTTCTGTGGATACTCCTGCTGCATCAAAAGATTCAGCTCATGAAGCTTTTCAGCGGGCATGCCATCACCATCATCCTGAACGCAGATACGAAGGGAATCCTCCGCCATTTCGTCATAGATGCGGATGAATATCGGGGCGCGGGTGACTTCGTTGCTATGGATCACGGCATTTTCCACAATGGGCTGCAGGATCAGCGCCGGCATCACATAGCCATACAGGGAAGCATCCACCCGTATTTCATAGCGCAGTTTTTCGCCAAAGCGCGACTGCTGGATGGCCAGGTAGGATTCCGCCAGCTTAAGCTCCATATCCAGCGTGATTTCCTTGTTGATGTAGGCCACCCCCCGCAAGATCATACTGAGCTTATTGATATTATCCACCGCTTCATCAAGCTGATTTTGCTGGATGAGGATGCTGATCATATTCAGGGTGTTATACAGAAAATGTGGCCTGATCTGGCTGTACAAAAGCTGCACCTGGGTTTCCCTCTGGAAAAGCTGGGCCTGGTAGACACGCTTGTCCAGCTCGGCGTTTTGCCTGAACATGGCGTTCATGTGATCCAGCATAGTGTTCAGCGTTGTGCCCAGATACCCCACCTCATCCTTGCGGTCCTGCTTGTAGCGGATGGTAAAGTCTCCCGCCTTTACGGTCTTCATCAGCCGGATGATGGAATAAAAAGGCTGGAAGAGGTACTGCATCAGCAAATACAACAGCACGGAGGAGGCGGTCAATACCGCCAGTGCCACCAGCAGCGTAAGCTGCAACGTTCTTAGGTATACGCTTTTGATCCCGTCCAGGGAGTTTGCGGTGATTACCTTCCAGCCAAACCTGTCAAGTGTCACCGTGCTATACAAATAGCGCAGCGAATGAAGGCTGCCAACATCAGCATCGGGGATTGCTTCCGCCATGCCGGCCAAAACCTCATGGGTCATATTGGTGGTAAAGCTGGAATAAACGGCCTGGTTTTCCGGTGTCAGGATGATGACGCCGCCGCTGGAGCC
>JAEWWY010000361.1 GCA_023458835.1 Bacillota bacterium | reverse complement strand
TGAGCGAGATGACTCAGGGCTTGAATGAGCAGGCTGAGGAGTTCCGGAATCGTCCGCTGACCTCCGACGCCTACCCGGTGCTGTGGGTGGATGCGCTGTACGAGAAGGTACGTTACGCCGGTCGGGTAGTGAGCATGGCCATCCTGCTGGTCTGCGGGGTGAATGCCGAAGGGAAGCGGGAAGTGCTGGCGATTGAGCCGATGCTGGAAGAGTCCAAGGAGAGCTACAAGCAGCTGTTTGAGAAGCTGAAGGACCGCGGCCTGAGCAAGCCCAGCCTGATTGTCTCGGACGCTCACAAAGGCTTGGTTGCCGCGATTGGTGAATGCTTCCCAGGCGCCAGCTGGCAGCGCTGCAAAGTGCATTTCATGCGGAACATCCTGGTACATGTGCCGCACAAGGAGAAGGAACGATTCGCCAGCCTGCTCAAGGGCATCTGGATGACAACCGATCCGGCGATTGCCCGGCAGCGGGCACAGGAGCTGGCTGAGGAGTACAGAGCCAAGTGCCCCAAAGCGATTGAAACGCTGGAGGAAGGCCTTGAGGATGCGCTGACCTTCCTTACATTCCCTTCATTGGATTCCAGGAAGGTCAGCTCCAACAACATGCTGGAGCGGCTGAACCGGGAGATACGCCGGCGCACCAAGGTGGTTGGTATCTTCCCGAACCCGGAGTCTTATCTGAGGCTGGTAACGGTGTACCTGATGGAATACTCAGATGACTGGTCGGTAAGCAAAGGATACCTGAGCGAGGATTCGCTCAACTCACTGGGCAAACAGGCAGCATGACATGGTAAGCGGAGTTGGAAGTTGCGAACTTAATTTGACAGCACCAGCTTGTGTTCATCAAAATATAAAGCGGTGACATTTTTTCACCGCTTTATGCTTTCTTATACCACCGCTCCCTTGCGGGGGCGCCAAGCATATTCAAGCAGCTATTCCATGATGGTTTTACGGTATTGGGAAGGGCTCATCCCTACCTTATCCCTGAATATTCTTGCGAAGTTGCCGTTGTAATCCACCCCGCAGGATGAAAAAGCCCCGGCAATGGACAGGTCCGTATCCCGCAGCGCCTGCTTGAGCCTTTTGATCTTTATGTCCTGATAGTAGCTGTAAGGCGTCATGCCGGTATGCCTTTTAAACAGCCGCGCAAAATGATACCGGCTGAGGTTCACAGCCATTGCGATCTTCTCCATGTCGAATTCCTCCAGCCAGTGGTTATCGATGTACTCCCTGGCCTTTTCAATGCCGGACTTTCCGCAATACATCCTGGTGGTGATAAAGACGCTTACGATGTGGGTGATGCCGCCGCTCATATTCCGGATGGGAAAACTCATGATATCGGTATAGATGGACCCGATCTGGTAGTCGGGGTCCCGCGCCTCATACCAGCCGGATAAATCGGCCAGCGGGGCCTTTACATCCGGCACCAGCATGGTTTCCCCCTCAAAAATCCGTTGCACCTGCTCTTTGAGGCCAAGGCGCTCATTGACAACGGGGTCCGTGCGCAGGTTATACTTCCCCACAATACGGGCCGGTTCGGAAATGTTCCACATCTCCAGCGCGGCACGGCCTGCGAAAACCATTGTGCCATCCGGTGTAAAGACCAGGATGGGAAACGGAAACAGCTCCGCCACCTGAAAGAGCATCTCCTCGTTCCCAAACACAGACTGGAACGAAGCCAGAATCTGATTGTCCGGTTGATGAAGCAGCTTTTCCATAGCCTGTTTCCCCTTTCAGCCGCTTTGCCAGCTTCCATACCGTTTGACGCTGAAAGATGAGCGCAGTTCCATAAAAATGGAAATCCCGCGCGGAATATTTTAATCTGAAGATGAACGACAGGCTACGCCGTCTCCTTTTGAGGCTGCGAAGCGGCCGAACAGGTCATAAGCCCTCAACTGATTCCGCATGGCGGCAGCGAAGCTTTGCAGTACGGCGTCTCCCGCATAATGGCCATACACATCATTGATTTTCTTGAAATTGTCGATGTCGATAAGCAGGTAGGAGACCTGCTCCCTCCTTCTTGCAAACAGCGACAGGACCTCCTTGGAACGCAGCAGAAAGGTCCTGCGGTTATAGATGCTGGTCAATTCGTCAAAGGTTGCGGCCTTCAAGAGTTCCCGGTCCTGCTTTTCCTTATCCAGCAGTATGAACCCGGTGCTGCCGGCAAGCATGACCAGGTACAGCAAAAGAAACATCCATGTATTGAAAATGTTGGTGGACATCAGGTTCATATCCCGGTCGGTGAAAAGCGCGCTGTACGCCCGGAAAAGCAAAAGCAGCATGGTAACGGCATAAAAGACGGCAATCACCCTTTGCAGCACCGAGGCCGTTTTGTCTTCAAACAGCTTGTATACCGGAAACGCCATCAGCACCGCCGTAATCGCGGAAGCAAAGGTAATTCTGATATTTTCGGTGCTTCCCAGCGCCGTGGCAGCGTTGAAAACCACAATGCAGGCCGCCATCAGGCCGATATAATTTCTCCGCGTGGCCCCGGTAAAGCCGTTTTTCAGCATCATGAGGGCGATCAGCTCCAAAGCCGCCCCTGTGAACAATACCGTGTTGCCAACGGCCGCCAGGATGATGCCGGGGAAAATGCCCCGGAGCCCAAGCATGACCCAGGCCGCAGTCTGGAGCAATTTGGACAGCAGGAAAACATTTGCGGATTTGCTTTTGCTGTTGCGCACCGTATAGGAGACGATCAGCACTGCGGTCAGGATGTGCCCCAAAACAAGTACAATCAGCAGCGTTCCCATATGAATATTAAGAAAATCCATCCATACCATCCTTTATGCAAGCAGCAATACCAAAAGGATACCATAAAAACCCGCTGCCCGCCATAGTCACGCCCTGATCGTTTTGCGGTATTGGGAGGGGGTCATCCCCACCTTATCCTTGAATACCTTGGCAAAATTCCCGTTGTAATCCACGCCGCAGGATAAAAACGCCTCGGCAATGGACAGGTTCGCATCCCGCAGCGCCTGCTTGAGCTTTTTGACCTTCATATCCTGGTAATAGCTGTAGGGCGTCATGCCGGTATGCTTCTTGAACAGCCGCGCGAAATGATACCGGCTGAGGCTGGCGGCCGCCGCGATCCTTGCCATATCGAATTCCTCCAGCCAGTGGTTTTCTATATACTCCTTGGCTTTTGCGATATCGGATTTTCCGGGGTATATCCTGGTAGTGACAAAAACGCTTACAATGTGGGTGATCTTTCCCTCAACATCCCGGATGGGAAAATTCAGGATGTCGGTATACATGGATTCAACGCTGTAATCAGGGTTTCGCGCCTGATACCAGTTGGCGAAATCCCCAAGGGGCACCTTCACATCCGGCACCAAAACGGTCTCGCCCTCAAACACCCGCCGCACATGCTCGCTGAGGCCCAGGCGTTCGTTGACGACAGGGTCCTTGCGCAGGTTGTATTTGCCTACAATTTGGGAAGGATCGGAAATGTTCCACATCTCCAGTACGGCCCGGCTGGCAAAAACGGTCATGCCATCCGGGGAGAATATCTGGATGGGCACCGGAAAAAGCTCCGCCACCTGAAAAAGCATCTCCTCGTTTCCAAACACGGATTGGAACGAGGCGAGGATCTGATTGTCCGGCTGATGCATCAGCTTATCCATATCCATCTCTCCGCATACCGACATGGCCCCTGCCGCATGATGCTGAACATGATATCGTTACGGTGCTTCTTTATTCACTGCATTTATTATACTTTGACGCCGCCAAATAGGCAAGAGTTCCCTGATGATGCGCAGGGCGGCGGTATTTGCAAGCGCATGGAATGCAAGCCCCCCGCCCGCAGTCATCCCATCACACCTAAGCCTTGATTATCCGAATCTCACGGTTCAATAGACGGGCGTGCCTCATTGTAAAAAGGACTCCTTCCTTCCCGTGCCTATCATAGATTGCAATCACTCTTTGGGACTGCGCTACCATAAAG
>JAEWWY010000360.1 GCA_023458835.1 Bacillota bacterium | reverse complement strand
CCGAAAGCTCCGGCGCGGCAGTTTGAGGCGCCACAACAGCCGCCTGGGTTTGACACCCGGCCAGCAGCCATACGCAAGCCAGCAGCATACATGCCAGTACCTTTTTCATATACGCCCTCCTCATGCTCTTTTGATCAGCTTGCCCAGCAGGGCAAACAGGCAGAATGAAGCCAGATTCACAGCCACCACGCCTGCCCCAGCGGGAATGGAATACACAAAGGAAAGGAAAATGCCAATAAAGAAGCACACCACCGACATAAGGCCGGATGTGATGACTACGCCCCGGAAGCTTTTGCACACCCGCATGGAGGTGAGCGCGGGAAAAATCACCAGGCTGGAAATGAGCATGGCGCCCATCATCCGCATGCCGATAACGATGGTCAGCGCCGTGAGCACCGCGATCAGCGTGTTGTACCTGCCCGCCTTCACCCCGGTGGCCCTGGCGAAGCCCTCATCAAATGTCACAGCGAAAATCTTATTGTAGAGCAGCAGATACAGCATGAGCACCACCGCCGATACCGCGACGCTCAGATATACATCGCTTTTGCTCATGGCCAGGATGCTGCCAAACAGATAGTTGCACACATCGGTGTTCATCCCCGTGGTCAGGGAGATAACGATCACGCCGATGGAGAGCGCGCTGCTGGAGATGAGCGCAATAGCCGCGTCACCCTTGATTTTGCTGTTTTCGCTGATGCGAAGCAGCCCAAAGGCCGCCAATGTCACCACCGGAATGGCAACCTCCAGCGGAGCCAGGTTCAGCGCCATGCCAATGGCCAGCGCACCGAAGCTTACGTGGGACAGCCCTTCCCCGATCATGGAATAGCGTTTGAGCACCAGTGTTACGCCAAGAAGCGCCGCGCACAGCGATACCAGGATGCCCACTACCAGCGCGCGTATGACAAAGGTATAGGAGAACAATTGGCCCAAAAGCTCAAGCATTGCCGTCCTCCCCCATCATCCTTTGATAGGCGCCTGTCTTTTTGTATTCCTCCGTAGGTCCGAAAAAGGCCACGCGTGTTTGCATATGCAATATTTTGTTGCCGTAGCGGACGGCCATCCTCATATCATGGGAGACCATGATCACCGTAACGCCATGGTCCCGGTTCAGCTTTTCGATCAGCGCGTACAATTCCCCCGTTACCACGGGGTCCAGGCCTGCGGCGGGCTCATCCAAAAGCAGCAGCTTTTCGGTGGCGCACAGGGCGCGTGCCAGAAGCACGCGCCGCTGCTGCCCGCCGGACAACTCGCGGTAGGATTTTTTGTACATGCCGTCAAGCCCGAGCAGACGGATGTTCTGAGTGGCCCGGGCCTTTTCCCTTGCGCTGTAAAAGGGCTTTATGCCGCGGCGGTTCAAGCACCCGGAGAGCACCACCTCGTATACGCTGGCGGGAAAATCCATTTGCACGGCGGTCTGCTGCGGAAGATATCCTATTTCCGTCTGTTTGACGCCGCTGAATGCGAATTCCCCTTGGGAGGGCCGGCTAAGCCCCAGGATGCCCTTGATCAGCGTGCTTTTGCCGGAGCCGTTCTCCCCCACGATGCAAAGGTAATCCCCCGCTTGCACCTGAAGGCTGACATCGCTGACGGCCACACGCCCGTCGTATTGCATGGTGACATTTTCCGCGGCAAGCATGTTCAAGGCGTCACCAGCCCCTTCCGAAGGCTTTCCACGTTTTGAAGCATCAGGGATACATACGTCGCCCCCGCCTGAAAATCATCCCTGGATACGCCCTGGCAGGATTGGAGTGTCAAAATCCCGGCCCCGGTCTGTTCACTGATGGACCGGGCGATGTTCTGATTGCTCAGCTCAATGGTATAGATATAGGGCAGCTTGTTTTCCTGTACGGTGTCAATGAGATAGGCGATGGTGGCCGCGCTGGCCTCCGTTTCCGTGCTGCAGCCGGGGAAGGCCGCCCGGTATTCAAGCCCGTAAGCATCCGCGAAATAGCGGAAGGGGAAGCGGTCGCCGAACACCATGATCCTGTGGGCGGCTTCCTGCACAGCGGCCTGGAGCTTTGCGTCCACCTCTTCAATCTGCTTTATGTAAGCAGCGGCATTTCCCTGATACGCCTTTTCGTTGCCCGCATCCGCGGCGCACAGCGCATCTGCGACGGCCTTCACCATCAGCGCGGCGTTTTTCGGGGACGTCCAGATATGCTCGTCGTACTCGTCCTCCTCATGTTCATGCGCATGCTCTTCCCCTTCGGGCTCCTCTTCCCCATGGTCCTCTTCCGCTTCCCCCTGCATCCCTTCCACCGCTTCCTCCTCCACCAAAGTCACCGCATCCATCAGGCGGACGATCTGCTTGCCGCTTATATCCATGGATGAAAGGATCGTGTCTACCCACACATCGCTTTCCCCGCCAATGTACAAAAACACATCGGCATTGCGGATCGCCAGGATATCGGCGGGAGAGGGGTCAAAGGAATGTATCTCCGCCCCGGGCCTCAAAAGCATCTTCACTTCGGCTTTGTCCCCCGCCACAGCCCGGGCAAAGTCATAGGGCGGGAAGATGGTGGAAACAACGCTGATTTTTTCCTCCGCCAAAGCGGCGCCAAAAGGGAGGGCCGATGCCAAAAGCATGGCCGCCAGAATAAAAACAATGATTTTTTTCATACCCCAAAAAGCCTCCTATTCCGTTTTGAAAGCAACGGGAATCAAAGGGGGCTTCTCAATTGTTCAATTGTACCTTCAGGCTGACAGGAGTAATCCCTCCGGCCTCCTCAAAAGAGCGGTATGGTGCCGCGCCATGCAAGGC
>JAEWWY010000359.1 GCA_023458835.1 Bacillota bacterium | reverse complement strand
GGGGGCAACTACCACGATCAAAAGCTGCACATTGGCGGCCGGCGGCCGGAGGCTTACGGAGATGCGGGGCAGGATTTCCTCCACCCAGCCGTGCTCATCGCCTGTGCCGGGGGTGAACACCACATTGTCGCCTACCAGCGGCGTCATCTTCATGCGGCGGAATTTGCCCTTGGCCCTTAATACATATTCCGCTCCGCAGGCATCCCTGACGGTATACAGCCCGCCCAGACCCAGCACGATCCTGCCCTCCATGAAAGATGATCAGCCTCCTAGTGTTCTGGCCCAGCCAAGACTTTGGATTTCGCGCGAGAGATTTTTCGTCCGGCAAGGAGCCGGAGCGCAAGAATAGCAGCGTTATTTCAAGCGGAGAGCGACACAGCCGGGCGGAAAAAGATCCGTGCGAAAACGAAGGATTGGCTGTGTCAGAACACTAGTTGAGCGTTACAGCATCTTCGTATGCAAAGACGCCGTCAAAATACACCTTGTAGGTCATAACGCCCGGCATGCCGCTGTACAGCTCGATTTGCGGGTTGGGATCGCTGTCCGCCGCGTGTACGGCTGCGTATTTTTCGGTCTCTGTGCCGTTTAAGTCCACAAGCGTTACCTGCACGCGAACGCCGGAGGTGGTTTTGGGAATGGTGAGCGTTACGGTCGCTTTATGGCGCCGGCTTTCCGATTCCGCCACGGTAAAGCTTACTGCCGTACCCTGCATGACCTGTGTGCCGCCGGTAGGCTGCTGGCTGATGATTTTTCCATCCAGGGCGTTGTCGGATACCTCTTCCGGCAGCATCTCGCCCAGTATCAAACCGTTTTGCGCAAGCGAAGCTTGTGCCTCTTCCAGTGTAAGGTTCAAAAGATCCGGCACGATGGCGCTGCCGCCGGATACTACCACCTGTACCGTATCCCCGGCATTGTAAGGCTCGTTGGCCTCCGGCACCTGGGAAAGGATGGTATTTACAGGCTCGGTGGAAATCTCCTTTTCAGCCACTACCATGACGATGCCCATGTTTTGCAGGCTCAGCGCGGCGTTTCCCGATAGCATACCCCTGACGTTTGGCATCAGCCGCACGTTGGGATCGGGCCCTTTGGACACATGCAGCACAATCGTTTCGCCCTTGCGCATATCCGTATCATATTCCGGCGTCTGCAATATGACCACTCCGGCCGGGATGGTGGCATGGTGAATGTACAGCACTTCCGTCTTCAGCCCCGCATGCTCGCTTAAGCGAATGGCCGTTTGTTCGTCCTGCCCGACCAGGTCGGGGGCGGTGGTTCCGGTACTCAGCCTGTCATAGATTTCCCTTCCTCCCAGATACAGGCCGAAGAAGACCATGCCGGACATGAGCACGGTGAGGCACCAGCGCAGCACCTTGCGTACACGCAGCCGCATTTTTGCCTGCTGCGCAAGCGCGTTGCGCCTGCGGGCCGTATCGCTGCGGACAACCTTGACAGGGCCCGTGCCCTGGCCGCTCACCGGCGGGATGGGCTGGCTGTCGCTCTTTTGATCCAGAAGTTCTACTTTGCCTTCCAACGCCCTTTTCAGGTCCGTAGCCATTTCCAGCGCGCTCTGATAGCGGTATCTCGGTTCCTTCTCCATGGCCACCGACACTACATGCGCTACGGCGGCGGGCACATCGGGGCTTAATTCCGAAACGGGCCTTGGCACGTTGTGCAAATGCTGCATGGCTACGGCCACAGGGCTGTCGCCGTCAAAGGGCACCTGCCCCGTGAGCATTTCATACATGACCACGCCTACGCTATAGATATCGCTTGTTTCGGCTACGTTTTCACCCGCCGCCTGCTCCGGCGAAAAGTAATGCACGGAGCCCATCACGCTGTCGCCCTTGGTGAGGGTGGAGCTGTCAGCCATGCGGGCGATGCCGAAATCCGCCACCTTGATATGGCCTTCCGACTGCACCAGGATGTTTTGAGGCTTGATATCCCTGTGGATGATGCCGTTCCTGTGGGTGTGCTGCAATGCGGACAGGATGCGGATGGCGATTTGCACCGCAGTGGTATAGGGGAGCTTGCCTTTTTGGCGGATAACCTCCTTGAGGGTCTTGCCCTGGACATACTCCATGACAAGATAACGGCTGTTCCCGTCCATGCCCACATCCAGAAGATTAACGATATTATGATGGGATACCTTGCTGGCCGCCTCGGCCTCCCGCTGAAAGCGGTTCAAAAATTCCTCATCCTGATTAAACTCGGGCCGGAGCACCTTGATGGCAACGCTATGGCCGGTGCGGTTGTCGATGGCCCGGTAGACGATGGCCATGCCGCCTTTGCCGATGGTGTCCAGTATTTGATACCGCTGGGCAATCACACGTCCCGTCATTGTGCCACCTCCGTTACCTTCAGCAGCACAAGGGAAATGTTGTCCCGTCCGCCGTTGTCCAGCGCCAGCTTCAAAAGATGATCCGCCGCTTCCTCCAGGGGGAGTGTTTTCAGCGCGCTTTCAAGCTCCGATTCCTCCACCATGCCATGCAGGCCGTCGGAGCAGATGAGCCAGATGTCGCCATTTTTCTTCTCGTGGCGGATCACATCCACCTCGATGCCGGAGGAGGTGCCCACAGCCCTTGTGATTACGTTGCGGTAAGGATGCTTTTTGGCCTTTTCCTTGGTGAGTATGCCCTGGCGCATCATTTCCGCCACCACGGAATGATCCTGGGTGACCTGGGTAAATGTGCCATCCCGCAGCAAATAAGCCCGGCTGTCGCCTACATGGCCGATAAAAACCTCATCATTGCCTTCCCATAGCACCGTGATCGTGGTTCCCATGCCCGAAAGGGCGTTATTCTGGGATTGCTGCTCATACAGCCTGCGGTTGGCCGCCTGGATGCCTGTTTCCAGCCTTTTTTCATTGGGCTCAAGGCTGGAAAGCATATCGCCGATCACCGCCGCAGCCCCATTGCTGGCCACCTCGCCGCCGTTATGGCCTCCCATGCCGTCGGCAACGCCGTACAGCCTGCCATAGAGCAGCAGCGTGTCCTGATTGTTGGGGCGTACCCATCCGGCGTGGGTCCTGGATGCCACAATCATGGTATCCCTCCTTGGTATAGCATAACATTTATCCCAGATTCAGCGTTTTTCTGCGAAGCTGACCGCAGGCACCCTGAATATCATCGCCCATTTCCCGCCGCCTGGTGGCGGATATATGCCTGCGGTCAAGCGTTTGCAAAAAAGCTTCGATCTTCGCTTGCGAAACACCTTTCAGATCCCGCTCCGCTACCGTATTTAAAGGAATCACATTCACATGGCATTGCATTCCGCGGAGCCTTGATGCCAGTTCCTCCGCGTGGGCGGGCTCAGCGTTGACTTTATCGATGAGCGCGTACTCGAAGATTACCCGGCGGCCCGTTTTTTCAATGTAGTAGCGGCAGGCCGAAAGCAGCACATCCATGGGGTAGGCTTTGGCAACGGGCATGGTTTGCCTTCTGATTTCATCATTGGGTGCGTGCAGCGAAACGGATAGCGTAACCGGGAAACCTTCCTCCGCCAGATCGCGGATCTTGTCCGCCAGGCCGCAGGTGCTTAAGGAGACGCTGCGAAGGCTGATGTTCAGGCCTTTTTCATGATTGACCAACCGGAAAAACCGCATCACTTGCTCATAGTTGTCCAGCGGTTCCCCGCTGCCCATCAGCACGATGTTGTGCACCCGGCTTTCCCCGTCCAGATAGCGGTTGGCGCATTGGACCTGCCCCAGCATTTCCGCTGCCGTAAGGCTTCTTATGCAGCCGCCAATGGTGCTGGCGCAAAAGGCGCAGCCCATGCGGCAGCCCACCTGGGTGGAAATGCAAAGGGTATGGCCGTGGTGATAGCGCATCAGCACGCCTTCTACACAGTTGCCATCGGTCATGGCGAACAGGAATTTCACCGTGCCGTCCAGCCTTGACACATGGGCCTGCAAAATGGAAACCGGCTGGGCGACGGTGTTTTCGCAAAGCCAATCCCGGAGGGCTTTGGGTACATTGGTCATTTCGCCGAACGTAGCGCCCCGGTGGAGCCAGGTGAATACCTGCTCCGCCCGGAAGGCGGGCTGAGCCTGCTTCTTGAAAAAGGCCGCAAGCTCCTCCGGCAAGCAGCCCAGCAATTGGGGTTTATCCACGCATGTTTCCTTTCTTTTGAAGCCTGGCGATATAGAAGCCTTCCAACCCGTCCCGGTGAGCGAAAAGCTGCAGGCCCCTATCGCCATAAAGCCGGCGGAATTTTTCCGGAATGGTATCCGGCAGCGGGGCAAGGGAAAATTCCGGATGGACGTTCAAGAAGTCTGCAATTTGTTCGCTGTTTTCCTCCGGCAATATGGAGCAGGTGGCGTATACCAGGATGCCGCCTTTTTTGACATACGTGCTTAAGGTATCCAGCAGCTTTTTTTGCGTTTGCACGAGCGCGGCCACCGCTTGGGGCGTTTGCCTGTACTTGACATCCGGCTTTTCCAGCATGACGCCAAGGCCGGAGCAGGGCGCGTCCAGCAGCACGGCATCAAATGTGTCAACAAGATCCTCACGGTATTGGGC
>JAEWWY010000358.1 GCA_023458835.1 Bacillota bacterium | reverse complement strand
CCCGCCGTAAGCCCATCCTGCGCGCAGGTGGCCGGAACGGCGGGATCGACCGCTTCTATGTGCCCCAGCGGGGAAAGCGCTGTATCATTTGCGGCGCCGCAGCGGGAGCAGGTATAGGCCTTCACCCCCCCGGCGGTACAGGTAGGCGTGATGTCACGGGCCGTATCCCTCTGATAATCGTGCCCCAGCGCGGGAACAGCGGCCTGCCCAAGAATGACGGCACTGCAAACGGAACAGTGGCTGCCCGCCGTAAGCCCATCCTGCGCGCAGGTGGCCGGAACGGCGGGATCGACCGCTTCTATGTGCCCCAGCGGGGAAAGCGCTGTATCGTTTGCGGCGCTGCAGCGGGAACAGGTATAGGCCTCAACCCCCCCGGCAATACAGGCAGGCGCGATGTCACGGCCCGCATCGCGCTTAAAGCTGTGGCCCAGCGGGAGCTCGAGCAAATAATTGCAGACAGTGCAAAACTGCCCCTCTGTGCAAGTGGCGGCTTGCCCCGGCGTATGGGCACCCGAGGCCGGGATGACCGTTTCGTTTCGCTTTTCCGCGCACCTTGTGCAGTGTTGGGATTGACTTCCCGCCTTTGAGCAGGTGTTGGGCACATCTATTGTATATTCGGTCTCAAAGTCATGCCCCAATGCAGGGATGATGACTTGCGGCTTGATGACAGACTTGCAAATGGCGCAGTGGCTGCCTGCCGTGAACCCGTCTTGCACGCAGGTGGCTGGAGCGGCGAGATCAGCCACCACGGTATGTCCCAGCGCGGTGAGTATTTGATCATTGGCGGTGCCGCAGCGGGTACAGGTATAGGCCCTCCTGCCCTCGGTCAGGCAGGTGGGCGCAACATTACGGGCAGCATCAAGCTGAAAGTTATGCCCCAGTGCGGCGACAGCTGTCTGCTGAGCGAGAACGGCGTTGCAGACGGAGCAGTGGCTGCCCGCCGTGAGCCCGTTTTGCGTGCAGGTGGGCGCTATGGCGGGATCGAGCACTCCCTTGTGACCCAGTATGTGCGTGATCTGCTGGCCGCAGACGGAACAGAGCTGCCCCGTCGTGCAAGTAGCGGCTTGTCCCGGCGTATGGGCCGCGGGGATGATCGTTTCGTTTTGTTTTGCCGGGCATCTTTTGCAGTGCTGGGATTTGACGCCTGCCGTCGCACAGGTAGGGACCACATCGATTGTGAATTCGGTCTCAAAGTCATGCCCCAGCGCGGGTGCGAACTGATAACCGCAGGTGAGGCAGCGCTGCGGCGTCACACAATTGGCAGAAGGGCCCGGCACATGCGGGTTCTTTACGAGTTGCGCCCCGCAGGAGCACTCCTTCCAGTGCTCTGTGCTGGTAATCACCCAGGGAAGGTTGGCATCATGTCCCAGCGGCATGAGGTAAGTGGCCGGATACGTAGTTTCCACCGTACATGCCGCGTTGCTGAAGAACTTGCCGCAGTAGTTGCAGTACCAATATTCCGTGCGGCCGGCGGTCGTGTGGGTCGGCTCCACCCTCGCGGTCCTCACAAGATTTACGTGCTTTGACAAGTCCTTTCCTGTTTCGGTAAAGTTGCTGTCGCATGCATCGCAGTGGTACGTGATTGTCCCGGCGAATACGCAGGTGGAGTTGCTTGATACGACGCTGCTCTTTTCGTGGGGTTCAATGGTACCAAGATGATACATGCAATCCATATGAGGGCAATCCCACGCGTGGGTATTATTGCTGCCAGGCACACAGTGTACGCCGGAACTTTCATTGCAGCCCGGGCATAGCATATAGGTCCTTGCTGCAAACGCGGTGCCTCCGCCCATCAGGATTATCGCCAGCATGCCTGCAAGCAGCGCGCAAATCCATTTCAACCGCCTCCCGCGCATCTTCTTTTCCCCTTTCCGCACACGCATCCGCCTCCCTGGAAAAAACCCATTCTACGCACATTGTAGAATGGGTTTTGCATATGCACATCGTCCATATGGACTACTCTGTCAAATTTTTCAGGCACCTATCCCAGCTTTTCGGCAAGCCGGGCCCGGCGGTCGATATCCATCTTCTGGTAGATCACCCTAAGGTGCGCCCGCACCGTGTTGCCGGATACGCCAAGCCTGTTCGCGATCTCGCCGTTGCGAAGGCCCGAAGCGGCCAGCAACGCCACCTCGCGTTCGCGGACGGTGAGGCTAAGCGGCAGATCAGCCGTGGCGATGCCGGCGTGCAGCTTTGTAAAGCCTGCCACAAAGCGCGCCTTGATCTCGAAAAACCGGGCCAGGCGCTCCGGGCATTGCGCCCGGATCAGCTTTTCAGGCAGGCCCTTAAGCATCGGATCGTAGACGGCAAACAGATAGACGAGGCCGTCGCTCATTGACTTTTCGGCCGCACGCTGCAAAAGCGCCTGCGCGCGGGCGGTGTCGCCCATCCACAAATGGCCCACACCGGCTTGAAGCGACAGCAGCGTCTCCAAAAGGAGATCGGTGGGGCGAAGCATTGCAAGGCCTGCTTCTCCCATGCCCGCAAGCCTTGAAAACGCATTCTCATGCATAAGATAATTCAACCTTATGAACCAGGTGATGCTTTTGATGGACGGAGGAATCCGCCCATCCGTTTCGCCATTTTGCAGCCAGGGAGTAACGCGCTTTTTTTGCCCCAGCTCAATGAAAAGGATAGAACGCAGCATGTCCACCATGGCAGGCAGCGCAAATCCGCCTTGCCCGGGGCCGGAGGCGGCGCGTTCCATGGCGGCGACCGTCCGCTGCCAGCCCGCCATATCGGCCTTTTCCACCGCGATCTCGGCCAGATGAAGCGCCACACCAAACTGGACGGTGTTTTGGCGGCTGCTCTCGGCAAGATACCCGGCCTTGTGCAAAAGGACCTCCGCCTCATTCAGGTCCCCCCGGTAGTGCGCAAGCTCGCCCCTGAAAAGCGCGTCCGCGCCGCTGCCGTGGCCGTTTGTCAATCGGGAGTAGATCCTTACAAACTCCTCAAGCGCCTCCGCCTCCCGGTCCGCTTCGCCAGGGATACAGTGGAACGCGGCGACTTGGGAGAGGTTGCAAAAGCACCAGGGTGCGCCCGGCAGAATCACGCGGGAGCAGCATCCCTTAAAAAGCGGCTCAGCCTGCTTTACCAGGGCAAGCATCGCTTCAAGGCACGGCGCCTGCCGCCAGCAGGCAAGCAGCAGCCACTCCCCCCGGAGCATCTTCCCCTCCTCCGGCCCGCCGCCATCAAACGCGGCAGGCAGCGCTTCCATCAGCCCGTCAAACGCCTTGAGCTCTCCCGCCAACAGCAGCGCCCACGCGAGGCGGAGCATGGACAGGGGGTTCCTTCTTTTCACATCCTCCGGACAGCGGCGCAGGATGCGCAGCGCGAGGGCGGAAAAGGGTTCGCCGCCGATGTCTTCAAAGACCAGTGGGGAAAGATCAAGCGCCAGCACCCGTTCCATGTCCCCGGCCTGCTCGTACAGGCGCAGGGCCCTGTCGGCCACACCTTCATCGCGGCAAAGGTCGCCTGCGCCCAGCAGGCACTCACGTTCAAATGCTGCCCCCCCCTCTTTTCGCTTGAACGCAAGAACCTCCCGCAGGATGTGGTGAAGCTCATACCGTTCCTCCTTGGGCGTGTAGCGAATGAAGGGGCTGCGCAGCGCGTGAAAAGCGTATTCCGGCAGCGCCGTCACGCCCAGAAGCGCGCACGCCTGCCGCGCTGTAACCGCCTCGAAGGGCGAAAGCTTCAAAAGGAATGTTTGCTGCTCCCATGTAAGGGGGCTCCATGCCAGGCGCTCCATCAGCAGGAGAATATCCGGCATGTCGCAAATTTGGCCCGTGTCCCTAAAGGCGCGCAGCGCAAGATAGATCGCGATCATCCACCCTTCGGTATACCGGGCGATCGCTTCCGCGCTTTTCAAAGGCATTTCCGCGCCCAAAAGGGCGGAATACCCCCGAATGTCTTCCGCGCTCAGGCGCAGGTCGGGGGCAGTCATATGCATTACCCCGCGGCATATGACGCCGCTATGCATGTCGGCGGTGAGCGTCTGCGTGATGAGCACCAGATGCAGGCATTTTATACCGTGCTCCAGCAAGGCTGCCAAAAAGGCCTGCGGAAGCATCTGCTGCATATATTGAAAGTTGTCCAGCACCAGGTACGTTTCCCGTGGGCACTCAATGGACCGCAGCGCGTCGCAGGCTTCCCCAACCGTGGCGGCGTTGGGCAGCCCCAGCTTCATCAGGCGCTGCCCGGCCCGGCCATCAATATCGCCAAGTACGCGGCAAAAGCGCTGGAAGCTGACCGCCGGCGCCTCGCTCACCGCGGTGAACCAATGCACCGCGGCAGCGTACGGCGGCAGCGCCTCCAGAAAATCCCGTACAGCCGTGGTCTTGCCGTACCCTGAGGGTGCTTCGACGATCACCGCCGGCAGGGAATGGATTTGATTCAGCTTCCGCCTGAGCCGGTCAGAATAATAATGCGGCTCCGGACGATGGCCGTTATTGGGCTTTGTCATGCGGGATTATTTCACCCCTCCCGGTTCGGCGAAGCGGCGGCGCTGTGGGCATCACGAATCATATTCACTTCAATACCCGGCTCCCTGTGCGCCTGTCCTTTGCATGGTTGAGGTTTACGCAAATGCATGGCCTGATTGCCACATCTCCCCTGCAATCATTTTATCATATTGGAGGCCTGATTGCATATATTTGCCGGCCCTTTTATACATGCCGCCTTTCATCCTCTGCCGGGGTTTCGCATCGTTCCGGGTTGAGAGGATGCCGGAAACCAACTCATCACCAGATCCTGTTGCGCTGCACGGGCTGGGCATTATTTGCTTGACAGGAATGAGGTGAGGAATTAAAATTAGGAAGCTAACAATTAGAATCCTTACAATAGGGGGTGATAGCGGTGAGCGTTCGGTTATATATGGCGCTGTACAAGACTTTTCACGCGCAAAAAAACAGAATCCGGCCCGGCATGACGGAGATGGGGCTCTCGCCTGGACAGCCGAAGGTCCTGGGCTATCTCACGCGGCAGGATGGCTGCATGCAAAAGGATATTGCAGCGGCGCTGGACATTGAGCCGGCGACCGTATCACAAATTTTGACCAATATGGCGCAGAACGGGCTGATTGTCAGGTCATGCGCCGCGGAGCGGAGAAGGGCTGAGTCGGTCTGCATAACGGAAAAGGGCCGGGA
>JAEWWY010000357.1 GCA_023458835.1 Bacillota bacterium | reverse complement strand
GATTTAGGGATCCCGCTCAATGGCATGTTTGAACTGACAGAGGATTGCAACCTTCATTGCAAGTTCTGTTATGTATCCAATCGGGGCCAAAAGAAGGCATGCCGGCCAGGTAAATCGACAACCGAATGGGTTGATATGATTCGCCAAGCCACAGATGCAGGAATGCTTGTATGTACATTCACAGGCGGCGAACCATTTATAAGGGAAGACTTTGAAGAGATATACTGCAAAGCTTACGACATGGGATTACGAATAGCCATATTTACCAATGCCACTTTGGTTGGCGAAAAGGAGCGATTGTTTCTGCGCAAGCGGCCCCCAGGATTGATTTCCATATCCTTGTATGGGAGCTCCGAAAAAAGTTATGAAAGTCTTTGCGGCAATGCACGTGATTTCCATCTTGCTATCGAATCTATCAATGCGCTTTATGCGGAAGGATTTCATATAGAAATCAAAACATTGCCCCTGAAACCGCTTATACATGAGTTGAGAAGCATTGGACAATTGGCCGCTGCGTATCATTGCCCGGCAAAGCTCGATATATATATTGGTCCATGCCGGGATAGCCATAATGTGGATATCTGGCAAATGAGAATCCCTTCCAGGCAAATCAGGGAGGCTCTTGCGGCCTTTTATGAAGGAGCGCAGATCCCCAATCCTCCGGATTTGAACCTTGAGGCTGCAGATGCAGATTTATATGATCATATGTCTGCTATACCATGCCAAGCCGGAAAAAATACATTTTGCATTTTGCCTGATGGAAGAATGTTGGGCTGCCCAACGCTGACTTGCTTTGAAAGCTCTCCCTTCATTACCGGATTTGCCAAGGCATGGAATCAGCTAAGGGAGAAGATGGAGGAGGCAACCGTTTGCGATGAATGCCGTCATTGCTTGTATTCCTTATCCTGTCCGTCATGCCCTTCTATCCGGGCCGGCGAAACAGGATCCGTCTCAAAATGCAATCAGTATTTGCGCAGCCTCGCATCTTGCCTGTCCGAAATCACCTGATATCATGAACCAAAATGCTCTTAAAGGCGCGCGATCGCTTTATCCGAAAATCACTAGGAAAGGTGGTATACCATGAAGAAGGCCTATCAAAAACCAGAGATGGAGATATGCCAATTTTCACTTGAGGAGCATCTGATCTGCTGCTGCCGCTGCAAAAGGAACCTTCATTTTATGCATGGGGGAAGAGACAGATGGGGCTACATAAACTGTAGCACGTCTTAAGCTCATTGTCTGCCCGTATCGGTATCAGCATGTGTATCGCGGCACTTGCTGTTCCGGTATACATTAGTTCAACAATCAAAACGGAAGGAGCTGCTTGAATGCAAATAAAAAAGGGCTTGATCCTTCGCAAAATCGCAGATGTCCATGTGGTCGTGCCGACAGGAGAATCCAACGTCGATTTCAACGGAATCATCACGCTAAACGACACCGCCGCATTTTTATTCCAGCAGCTTCTCTTGGAAACAACCAAGGCAGCGCTCCTTGCAAAGCTGCTTGAAGAATATGAAGTAGATGAAAAAAAAGCCCAGGTGGATATCGATACGTTTTGCGCGCAGCTTGAGGAGGCCAATCTGATTGCATAATGTCACCATGGCGCAATTGTATCCAGTTATAGAAGAAACGCTCCAACGTGGCGGGTCCGTCACGCTTACGCCAACAGGCGCAAGCATGATGCCCATGCTCCGTCATCAGCGGGATACCGTTACGCTTGGGACTATTGACGGTCCGCTCAAGATCAACGACGTCGTGCTGTACAAACGGAATAACGGAGAATTTGTGCTGCACAGGATCGTGGGGATGGAGAAAAACGGAGATTTCATTATGTGCGGAGACTACCAACTGGTTCCGGAACACCATATAAAACAGCAGCAAATGATAGGCAGATTGCTTTCATTTACACGCAAAGGCCGCCATGTCTTATGCTCCTGCTTCAGTTATAGAGCCTACGTATGCCTGCTGCCGGTTTTCCGCACCCTGCGGAAAGTATTTGGGAGGAACATGATACGAATGGTCTGTAAAAGCATCATCAGGTAAAGCAAAGAGAACAAAAACAGGTGATAAGGTTGTTTTCAAAACTGTCATGGCCGGATATCAAAGCGCAATGCCGGTGGCTCTATAACGCAGCACAAGGCTTCAAGCACAGTATCCTGCTCCTCACCGGCATCTCTACGATCTCCTCATTGCTCAGTGTCTTAAGTGCCTGGCTGATCAAGACCATGATTGATATGGCTGTCGGCACACAACAAAGCAGTCTGCCGGGGGTGGCCTTGCTTTTTGTGCTGGTGCTTGCGTTGGATATTGCCACAAATGCGGTACTGGGCATTTTCAGCACAAAAGCAAAAACCAGGCAGGCAAACAAGCTTCAGGCCCAATTGTTTCAAAAATTGATGGCGGCAAAGTGGCAGGCCATGATCCAGCGGCATAGCGGAGATTACTGCAGCCGGATGATCAGCGATGTGGATGCCATCAACAGCTTTCTTTTATCAGCCATTCCGGACATCATTTCCACCATGGCGCAACTGCTGGCAGCAACCTGGGTACTGATCCTGCTGGAACCTTGCCTTGCCATACTGGCGCTGACGATCACACCGGTTTTTCTAGTTCTCACGCGTCTCTTCAGCAAGCCTATGCGGGAAACGACGATGCATATCCAGAACCTGAAGGGTGAAAACCTTTCGCTGTCCCAGGAATCCATTCAAAACATCATAACCATCCGCGCCTTCGAACAACAGGCCGAAGTCTGCAGAAGGCTATCCGCCCTGCAAAACCGCCTGCTTTTTTGGAGCGTACGCCGGGCGAAGCTAAGCGCGCTGTCCAGCGCGCTACAGGCCATCAGTTGGAGCGCGACTTATATTCTTTCGTTGATGTGGGGAATCTTGCGCCTTTCTCAAAAGGCCATCAGCTATGGCAGCATGGCGGCCTACCTGCAGCTTGTATCGCAAATCCAGGGCCCCTTCCGTTGGCTTGCCGCCCAAATACCCCAAATGATAGCAGCCTCCGCCAGCATCGGGAGGCTTATGGAGGTGCTGGATATACCGGAGGAGAATCTGAAGCAATCCGGCGCAGCATTTACCGGCCCTCCAAAGATCATTTTTGAGAATGTCTGCTTTGCTTATCAAACCGGGGAGCAAGTGCTGAACAAAATCAATATGGAGATAGCTCCCGGTGCCGTAACGGCGCTTATAGGGCCAACCGGTGAAGGCAAATCCACCATTGCCCGGCTGCTGCTGGGAATTGTGGAACCTCAAGAGGGCAGCATCCTCCTTCACTGCCCGGATGGCAGCATCCATCCGGTTGGCGTTTTTACCCGCAGCGCATTTACTTATGTGCAGCAAGAGAACACCGCCATGTCCGGCACCATCGCCGATAATCTTCGTCTGGCCAAGCCCGCCGCCACACCGGAGGAAATGGAAGCTGCTCTGAAACAGGCCTGCGCGTGGGAGTTTGTTTCCGCACTAGAGAAGAAACTGGAGACCTCCATTGGCGAGCATGGCATCGGCCTTTCGGAAGGCCAGCAGCAGCGCCTGGCTATCGCACGGGCGCTGCTGCGGAATGCTCCCATCCTGATCCTGGATGAGGCCACTTCCGCTTTGGACAAAAAAACCGAGGCGCAGGTGCTCAGGAATATCCAAAGCGCCCTGCATGGCCGCACCTGTCTTGTTATCACTCACCGAAGCGCGGCATTAAGGCTGTGCAGCCGCGTATACAGACTGTCCAAAGGGAAGACATACCTATCAACCATAATCGATGCAGGCAACATAAAGCGGCTTCAAGTGAAAAAAAGCCGCTCCTATTTCAGAGCGGCTCCGGCTTCCTGATACTGGGGGGATTTTATGACGTACGAGTTTGAATACCTGATGCATCTATTCTCCTGCGGATCAAGAGGAGTGATTCCCCAACCTCCCCGCCAGCCGGTGAATTATGAACGTTTGATACAGCTTGCGCAGGAACATTCCGTATTGCCTTTGGTTGGCGCAGCCTTAAGCAAGACCGCTGGCATCGGTTTCCCCATCGAAAAGCGGCAAGCCCTGCTGAGTACAACGCGGGTCATGGCCCTTTCCAATTATATCAGGAGACGGCAGGTACTGAATCTCCTTCACAATTTTGAAAAGGCCGGTATCCAGGCCATGCTGCTAAAAGGCTATGCCGTGGCTGATTTGTATGCTGAGCCTGATTGCCGCATTTCCAGCGATACAGACATCTATGTGGAAAGGAAGAATGAAAAGCGAGCTTACAAGCTGCTGAAGGAGCATGGGTGCAAAGTGACTCCACGCTCACCAATCAGCCATCATGCCATCTGTGAACATCCTCAAATGGGATATATAGAATTGCATGTCCTTCTCTATGATGAAACCACCGGGGATATATGGTTCAAGAAAACGGATGGCCAAAAGCTGCTTCAGGAAACATATGAAAAGCATTATTCCCCGGAAGGCTCCCACCTTACATTGGGCAAGACGGACAACCTGATATTCCTGGTCCTTCATATGGTAAAGCATTTCATTCATAGCGGAATCAGCCTGCGGCAGATGATGGATATTGCATTGTATCTGAAAACATATCGTTTCCAAATCGACTCGGAACGATTTTGGTCTACCCTGGAATCCTTGAGATACAAAAAACTAGTAAATACGGTGCTGAGTGCTTTGGTATCCTTTGGCAGCTTTTCTCCAGACGATTTCGCTGGTTATGAAAGAGTGGATGATGTCGCGGTTTCTGCTTTAGTACATGATCTTGAAATTGGCGGCTGGTTGGGCGGCAATGAAACAGAAGAAAGGAAGGCTGCCCGTTACAGGTATAATCGCTCCAGATATA
>JAEWWY010000356.1 GCA_023458835.1 Bacillota bacterium | reverse complement strand
GGGATGCAGGGGACAAAGTCCCCTGCCGCTACCGGAACGGATCGGCTGCCGTGCCGGTGCCCTTGGTGAAAAACAGGGTATCCAGCTTTAGGCGGATGGCGGGGCGGATACCGGTCTGCGCGTCGTCAAAGCGCAAGCCGGGGCTGTATACCGCGCCGTTGTAATACACGATGGCCTGGCATTTTTCGCCGGTGCCCGGGGTGCTGAGCCACCACCATCCGGAGCCGGAGGTGGAGGCATGCAATCCCTTGGCCAGGGCGTACGCCGTGCCCTGGCCCTGGCGTGCGCCATCGCTGGCAAAGCCCAGGGCGGGATTCTGCACTTCATCCTTGGTGAGGGCGTACACCTTGCCCAGGGTACCGTACTGAACAATGGCCGCCTGCTCGGCGGCGGAGAATGCTTCGCCCAAAAACGCGCCGTTCAGGAAAGTTTGAAGGCTGCTGCCGTTGTAGCCTGCGAAGGCAGCGCCTGTTTCCATGGCCGCGGTTTCCAGAATCTTGTCCGAAAGGAGCAGCGCGGTTCCGTTTTCCACCGACAGCACCCGCCAGAGAATGGGCGTTTTCCCGCTGCTTGTTTCCTGGGGGTAGGTGCCCAGGGAAACATACTGCCAGTTTTCCTGATAGCCCCGCAGCTTTAGGTTGATGTCATACTGCCCTTTCAGTTCCTGCGCCCGGCGGGCCGCGTCGGCGTAGGTATCCAGCGCCTCATACATGGCGATGGCTTCCTGCACCTTCTCAAAGCCCCCCGCCTTCTGCGCTGTTTCGGCAGCCTTGTATAATTCCATGCGGCAGCTTTCCGCCAGCATGGTGCTGTCCCGGTAGCTGCCCAGGGAAGCGAAGGCTTCCAGCGCCCCGGCGTAATCCTTGACTTTCAGAAGGCTTTGCGCCTTTTGATATGCCTGGGATAAAATGGCCTGCTGGCACGCTTCCGCCCGCTGCTTGCTGTCGCTGTAGCTGCCAAGGGCCAGGAAGCCTTCCATGGCCTTTTGATATTCACCGCTTAAAAACAGCACCTGGGCAGACTCGTATGCCTTTTGGGGGATCATGGCGGTGCAGCTTTCCATGCGCCGCACGCTGTCACGGAAGGAACCCAGCGCCTGATAGGCGTTTTGGGCCGACGCGTAATCCTCGTCCTCCTCCAGTTGCTTGGCCTCCACGTATTTTACATACAATTCGCTGTTTTTAAAGTCGCCCAGGTTATCAAAGTTGGTTCCGGCAAGGGTATAATCCCCCGCCTCCATCGCCATCAGCCCGGATACGTACAATACGAACTTCCCGGCATTCAGGTACTCGCCCAGCCCCTCAAACTCGTACAGCGCCGCCTCATACTCCCCTATGCCCAGCAATTCCTGGGCATACATATACCGCGAATCGACCGACCTGCCGCACCCGGTCAAAAGCATGATCCCCGCCGCCATCAGAGCCAAAAAAACAATGGCTTTTTTCTTGTTTCCAAACCCCGCCTTTTTCATGATGCACCCTCCTCCATGGATGCATTTTCCCCCGATGACGGGAAAATTACACGAAAAAGCGCCCGGCAAAATCGTTTTGCCGGGCACAAAAATACAGCGGCCTTTTTTACATTGTGATCCAGCTTTCATCGGAGGGATTTTTTTGAAACGCTTCCAGGCGGGCGATATCCTTTTGGGAGATGTAGCCTTCCTCCGCCGCCACCTTGACAAGGGTGGTGAAGTTGGTAAGAGAATGGTTTTCCACCCCGGCTTCCGCAAGCCTGTTGGTGCCCTTTTGCATGCCGTAGGTGAAGATGGACGCGATGCCCAGCACCTGCGCCCCCGCTTCCCGCAGCGCCTCCACCACCTCCACCACGGACCCGGCGGTGGATATGAGGTCTTCCACCACCACCACCTTTTGACCCATGGTCACCTTGCCCTCGATGCGGTTGTTGCGGCCATGGTCCTTGGCGGAGCCCCGGACGTAAGCCATGGGCAGGTCCAGGATGTCCGCCGCCAGCGCGGCGTGAGGGATGCCCGCGGTGGATGTGCCTGCCACCAGCTCGCATTCCGGGTAGCGCTTGCGGATCAGGGCAGCCAGGCCCGCCTCCACCTGCTTTCGCGCCTCGGGATAGGAAAGGATCAGCCTGTTGTCGCAGTAGATGGGCGATTTGATGCCGCTGGCCCAGGTAAAAGGCTCCTCCGGGCGCAGGAATATTGCCTCGATTTTGAGCAGCACCCTGGCAATCTTCTTTTTCATGGATTTCATCCTCCCTTACGATAGAAAGTCGGATCTCACTTGCAGCCATGCGGCCTTGGGATCGGCCGCCCCGGTGATGGGCCGGCCCACCACGATAAAATCGGAACCCAATTCCCGGGCTTTTTGCGGGGTGGTAACGCGCTTCTGGTCGTCCGCGCTGCCTTCGGGATAGCGTATGCCGGGGGTCACGGCAAGAAAACCTTCCCCGCAGGCGGCTTTCACCAAACCCACCTCCAGGGGCGAGCAGACAACGCCGTCCAGCCCGGCCGCCCTGGCGTTTTGGGCGTACCGGGCAACGGTATCCTCCAGGCTTTCCCGGATGAGCAGCTCCCGCCGCATGATCTCCTGGGAGGTGCTGGTCAATTGGGTCACGGCGATCAGATCAATCTTTTTCCCTGACGGCGCTCCCGCAAGCAGCCCTTCCCTGGCCGCTTCCATCATGGCGATGGTGCCGGCTGCGTGAACGTTCACCATATCGATACCCAGCCGGGCCAGATTGGCCATGGCCTTTTTCACGGTATTGGGGATATCGTGCAGCTTCAAATCCAGGAAAACCGAAAACCCGGCATCCTTGATCTCCCGCACGATATCCGGCCCCTCGCCGTAGAAAAGCTCCATGCCGATCTTCAAATACGGCTTTTCCCCGTCAAAGCGGGTAAGAAAGGCCATGGCCTCTTCCCGGTTTTGAAAATCACAGGCGATGATGACATCCTTCACTGATGCGACCTCCCTATGATGGCAGACAGGCTTTCTATGCCGTACCTGTCCATTTTTTCCGGCAGTTCCTCGACGATCTTCTTTAAGGCCCAGGGGTCCACCAGCGTCTGGGTGCCTACCTGCACGGCGGATGCCCCTACGGACATCATTTCGATCACGTCATCGGCGCAGGTGATGCCGCCTACCCCAATGATGGGAATCCTGACCCGCTCATAGGCCTGGTAGACCATCCGCAGCGCCACGGGCTTGATGGCCGGGCCGGAGAAGCCCGCCATTTTCGTGGACACGATGGGCCGGCCCGTCCGGGTATCGACGACCATGCCTAAAAGCGTGTTGATCATGGTCAGACCGTCGGCGCCCGCGTCCTCGCAGGCCTTTGCGATTTCCCCGATATCCGTCACGTTAGGGGAAAGCTTCATGAACACGGGCTTTTTGCTGACGGCTTTCACCGCCTTGCACACCGCCGCGGCGCCCTCCGGCGTCACGCCAAAGGCCATGCCCCCGTGCTGCACGTTGGGGCAGGAAATGTTGACCTCCAGGATATCAACGCCTTCCTGCCCATCCAGGGCGGAAGCCACGGCCGCATATTCCTCCAGGGAAAAGCCGGCCACATTGGCGATCACCACACCCTTGTACAGCCGGCGGAGCCTGGGCAGCTCGTGCTCCATAATTGCCTTTACGCCGGGGTTTTGCAGCCCGATGGCGTTGAGCATGCCATCCCGGCACTCCGCCACCCTGGGCAGGGGGTTGCCGCAGCGGGGCTCCAGCGTAGCCGCTTTGATGGCGATGCCGCCCAGCAGATTGATGTCGTAAAACCTGGTCATCTCATAGCCGAAGGCAAAGGTGCCGCTGGCGGGGATGACGGGGTTTTTCAGCGCGATGCTCCCCAGCTTTGTTGCCAAACCGCTCACAGCTTCACCTCCTGGCTTGTAAACACCGGGCCTTCCAGGCAGATGCGCTTCATGCCCGTTTGCATCTGGCAGGAGCAGCTCATGCATACGCCAAAGCCGCAGCCCATGCGGGCCTCCAGGGATAACTGCCCCTCCTTGCCCAGGGCGTGCACCGCCTTGAGCATGGGCATGGGCCCGCAGGCAAAGTAATAATCGTAATCCATTTGCTTCAGCGCGTCGGTCACAAAGCCCTTCATGCCATAGCTCCCATCCACGGTGGTCACGGCCACCTTGGCTCCCAATTTCTCAAACTCCTTCACATAAAACACATCCGCCGCGCTATTGAAGCCCAGCACGCAGTACACGTCCTCGCCCTTGAGCCGCTCCATGAGGCCGTACAGGGGCGGCACGCCCACACCGCCGCCGATCAGGGCAATGCGCCTGCCCTTTGCCGGCGAAGGGGAAAAGCCGTTGCCAAGGCCCGTGAGCATATCCAGCCTGTCGCCCTTGCCCAAGTTGGACAGGCAGGCGGTGCCCTTGCCCATCACCTTGTAGATCATTTTCATGGACTGCTCATCCCAGGTGCACACGCTGATGGGCCGGCGCAAAAACAGGCCGTCCACGTGCACATCCACAAACTGGCCGGGATGCTTCATGGCGGAAGTATCCCCCAGGAGGGTGATCTCCCACACATCCCTTGCGATGGCGTGATTATCTTCCACCTCAAAAACCCCTTGCGCGATCATACATTACTCCTCACTATCAATGGTGGATACCTTCAAAGTGATCTCCTCCAGCACGTCCAGCAAAACCTTCACCGTGTCCAGGGAGGTCATTACCGTCACGTTGTTTTCCACCGCCCAGCGGCGGATTAAAAACCCATCCCGGCGGTGGGTATCCCCCGCCTGCTCGCTGATGGTATTGATGACATAGGCCACATACCCCAGCTTGATGGATTCCTGAATTTCGTAGCTGCCCTCGCTGATCTTTTTGCGCTTGCGGGTGCGGATGCCGTTCTCCTTCAAAAACGCCGCGGTGCCCGCCGTGGCCTCGATGTTGAAGCCCAGGTCGTAAAACCTTCGTATCAGCGGCAGCGCCTGCTTCTTGTCCTCATCGGCAATGGTGGCCAGCACCGTGCCATAGTTGGCCACCCGCATGTTGGCCGCCTGCAGCGCCTTGTACAGCGCCCTGTTCAGCGTGTCGTCGTAGCCGATGGCCTCGCCCGTGGACTTCATTTCCGGGGAAAGGTATGCGTCCGCGCCGCGGAGCTTGCTGAAGGAGAATACCGGGGCCTTCACATACCAGCGCTTGCGCTCCGGAGCGACGCCGGTTTCATATCCCTGCATGGAAATGGCCTGCCCCAAAGCGATCTTGGTGGCGATGTTGGCCAGGCGCACCCCTGTGGCCTTGGAGATGAAGGGCACCGTGCGGGAGGAGCGGGGGTTCACCTCGATCACGTACACCCTTTCCTGGTCATCCACAATAAATTGCACGTTGAAGGGCCCTTTGATGCCAATGCCCAGCCCCAGGCGGACCGTATAATCCACAATCGTTTCCTTTACCTTTTCGCTGACCGAAAAGGGCGGATAAACGCTGATGGAATCGCCGGAATGGACGCCCGTACGCTCCACATGCTGCATGATGCCGGGGATGAACACATCCGTTCCGTCGCATACCGCGTCCACCTCCAGCTCCTTGCCGGAGATATACCGGTCCACCAGCACCGGCTGATCCTCTGTGACCAGCACAGCCTCGCTCAAATACTTCCTTAAGCCCTCATCCTCGTGCACGATCTGCATGGCCCGGCCGCCCAGCACATAGGAGGGGCGCACCAGCACGGGATAGCCCACGGCGTTGGCCGCCGCCAGGCCATCCTCCAATGTGGTGACCGCCTTCCCCGGCGGCTGGGGGATGTTCAGATGGCGCAGCGTCTTTTCAAAGCTGTCCCGGTTTTCCGCCCACTCAATGGCGTGCACATCGGTGCCGATGATGGGTACCCCCAGTTTGTGCAGCCGGTCGGCCAGGTTGATGGCCGTCTGCCCGCCCAGGGATACGATCACGCCGAAGGGCTTTTCGAAGTCGATGATGTTCATCACATCTTCCACGGTCAGGGGCTCGAAGTACAATTTATCGCTGACGGAATAATCGGTGGACACCGTTTCCGGGTTATTGTTGATGATGATGGCCTCGTAGCCGGCCTCCCGGATCGCCCAGATGGCGTGGACGGTGGAATAGTCGAATTCCACCCCCTGGCCGATGCGGATGGGTCCGGCGCCCAGCACCACCACCGACTTTTTATCTGTGACGACCGACTCGTTTTCCGATTCGTAGGTGGAGTAGAAGTAGGGGATATAGGAGTCGAACTCGCTGGCGCAGGTATCGATCATCTTGTACACCGGCAGGATGCCGTGCTTTTTGCGCAGGGTGTAGACGTCCGGCTCGCTCATGCGCCACCACTTTCCGATGTATCCGTCGGAAAGGCCCATGCGCTTGGCCTCGCGCAGCGTATCGATATCGCCGGTATTGGCCTTGACCTCTTTTTCAAATTCGATGATCTTGCGGATCTTGCTGATGAAGAAGTAATCGATCTTCGTAATGTCGCAGATCCTGGCCGGGTCCTCGCCGCGCCGCAGCAGCTCGCCAATGGCGTACAGCCGCTCGTCGGTAGGGTTCTTGATGAGCTTCAGCAATTCCTCCGTGGGTGTTTGGTCGAACTTTTTCAGCCAGATATGGGTGACACCCGCTTCCAGGGAGCGCACGGCCTTTAAGAGGCTTTCCTCCATGGTGCGGCCGATGGCCATAATTTCGCCCGTGGCCTTCATCTGTGTGGATAGCTGGCGGGAGGCCTTGTCGAACTTGTCGAAGGGGAACCTGGCGATTTTGGTGACCACATAGTCCAGCGCCGGCTCAAAGCTGGCGGGGGTATTGGCGATGCGGATCTCATCCAGCCTCATGCCTACGGCAATCAGAGCGCTGACCCTGGC
>JAEWWY010000355.1 GCA_023458835.1 Bacillota bacterium | reverse complement strand
CGCAAGGACTGCCGTCTTGGTAAGAAAGCGTACGCCCTTGCTTTGCAGGGCTGTCACATCCGCATTGTCGCTTAAGATCACGACGCGGCGCCTGGCGTAGTATGGGCCGGTCTTGGCCCTTAAACGGAAGGTTTTGTCCACCACGAAGGAGTTGTCCAGCCGGATGGCATCGGCGGGATAGCATTCCGTACTGCCATTGACCCGAAGCATATCCAGCTTGCCCGACAGACTGTCGGGATAGGTGACGCGGCCATTGACATGAATGAGCGCGTAGTGGCGGAGGTTCTCCTCCGTACCCTTCCCGATCTCCAGAGCGCCGTTGACCAGAAGCATCATGGGCTGGCCGGGCACATCCCCCGGCATGATCTCGCATTTGCCATTCACAACCTTCAATTCGGCATTGTCGGGCTTTTCAAGCACCGTGGCCGCATTCACGGAAACATGGTATTTGGGCATAAGCTCCTGCGTTTTCGCGGATGTCAGCACCAGCGCGGCGTTCACGAGGATGAAGTCGTAGGCCGCCAGAGTGGATTCAGCAACACTGCTCATGTCGCATACTGCGCAGTTGATGCGCATTTTCTTTTTCTGTTCCATGGAATTCGCTCCTTTTTGTCATTCATGGATGAGTTGTTGAAGTGCTTTCCTGGCAGACATAAGGCGTGCCCGCACGGTGGAGGAGGGAAGATCGAACATTTCGCCAAGCTCCGTTGCGTTGTACCCGTGAAAATACCGCAGGGAAAACAGGGCCCTCTCGCTTTCAGGCAGCCGGTTGATCATGCCGGCCACATGAACCGCGCTCAGATCCGCTTCGAATATGCCTTCCGATTCAGGCTTGGGGAGCTTTGCCAGGCGGCGCGCCTGGTCGATGAACAGGTTCCTTGCGGTTTTATATAGCCAGGAAAGGCGTTTGGGTTCGGAGAGGTCCTGAAGCAGATCAGCATGGCCAAGCGCGCGCAAGAAGGCTTCCTGCACGATATCTTCCGCCATGGCGGGGCTTTTTGTCAGGGAGGCGCAAAACCGGAGCAGCCGCTGGTAATGCTGCCTGTAGAGCTGCTCGATCATTGTGATCCCCCTTTCCTGTACCTTCAACTGTAAGACGAATGGCGGCCGGAAAGTGTTGATGGGTTTTTCGTTTTTATTTTCAGACAGGAAGAAGTGCGGTTGGCTACCCCTGCTTCATCTGATACATCATCTGATCCAACAGCTTTAAAAAATCTTCCGCAGTAGATTGTGTGGAGGCGTCATATACGGCGTATCCGATGCTGAAGCCGATGGTAAAGGGCTGGCTGCCGCCCATATCAAATTTTTCGATGGCATGGTTGATGCGCTTTACTACTGCCTCCAATTCGTGCTTATCGGCGGTATCCAGGAGGATGGCGAATTCGTCGCCCCCGAAACGGGCGATAAGGTCGGTGGAGCCGATGCATTCCCTGAGGAGTTTTACGGATATTTGCAGTGCCCTGTCACCCATATCATGGCCGTATGTATCGTTGATGTGCTTAAAATGGTCAAAATCCAGAAGGATCGCTGAAAATGCCCTGCCGGCGGTGCTGGTGCGGATCTTTTGCTTCAAATGCAGGTCGAGACCTTCCCGGTTATACGCGCCGGTCAGGTAATCGGTGATCCGGCTCTTGTTTTGGACGTTCACAAAGACGATGAGTATGGAAAGGACAACGCCGTCCAGCACGATGGATATGCCATAGGTGGAGATATGCAGCAGCATTGCCAAGAATGGCGGAACCGGGAAAAGCAAAAGCGAAAGGTAATGGCTTTTCTCTATCCGCTCGCGGTTGCGCACAATCATGACCAGGGCGGCAAGCATATACAGCAGCGTTATCAAGGGGGAGACCACATACAGTGGCCCCCTGCGGTATATGTTCTGCGCGTCGATGGTATAGAACCAGCCTGTAAATTGCGTACCTATCACAAGCAGCGTATGTACCGCCAGGAGGACGAGGCAAGGGATCATAAGGCGCCTGATGATCTTCTTTTCCTGGCGAACCTGCGCGCACACATATATAATCCATAAGGCCGTAGGAACGGGGCTCAGCAAGAAGACAAAAAAATTGCCTGCATGGTTAAGCAGGGGATAGATGGTATCGGGCCGGCCGTCGAATCTTCCCAATGTATCCAATACAAGCAGCAGGGCGGTGACTTGTAGTATCCAAATGAACAGCCTGTCCGGCAGCATATTCCGGCTGGCCTTTTTCCGGCCTTGCATGAGCAGCACGAGCAATATTGCAAACGAATAGACATTGATGGTGATATTTCCCATAAGACCCATTTTGGCAGGCACCTTTCAAAAGCATTGGGGAACGGAGGCAAGCTTGCTTGTCTGGCGGCATGCATTTGCAGACAACACATTTTTGCATCATTATAATATTCTTGTGCTATCCGGTCAACGGGGGAATCCACACTGTGACAATTCTACATTTGTTTTAAAAGAATAAGCAGAATGAGTCTCAGGAATCCAAAATGCAAAAAGCCGGAGCTTCTTACCTGGCTCCGGCTTTTTGCATCGTTGGCGCCATGCGGTGCCTTTATCCCCATAGCTGCTCCGGATATTGCCCTTGGGCGGTCATGCGGCGAAGGGCGCCGACTACGTTTTCCCGGTCTTCCCGGTAGGTGACGCCATACCAATGGCCGGAGGAATGCAGAACCTTTACCTGGGCGATGCCCCTTTTGGGCAGATTGCCTGCCACCACAGGCAGGTAAAATTCGGCCGACATCGGGTTTTGGGGCAAAGTGTCCCGCAAAAACTCTTCAAACTCCAAATGAAGCTCCCCGAAAATATCGGGATGGAAGCCGAACAGGTTCATGGAGACCACAGACTTCTCCGGCAGGCGGTAATAGGTCTGCCTGTCCTCGGTATACAGGGGCCCCTCGATGGTTTTGATGATGTGGGTACGCTCGGTGATGGACAGCAAACGGCCTTCCTCATCCAACTGGCAAACGCCCCGGGCCACGGAGCCTTTGTCCGACAGTGTGTTTTCCAGGGGATACCCCACCATGGCATAGCGGTAGGCACCGCCTGTTTGAGCGGCTTTCAAAAAGCCATATACCTGCTCATAGGCCTCCCGGCCATAAAAGTCGTCGGCGGTGATGACGGCAAAGGGCGCATCCGCCGCATCCCTTGTACACAGCACCGCATGGCGCCAACGATGCAAAAAGCCGGAGCCAGATAAGAAGCTCCGGCTTTTTGCATTTTGGAATCCTGAGACTCATTCTGCTTATTCTTTTAAAACAAATATAATATCGTCACAGTGTGGATTCTACCGTTGACCGGATAGCACAAGAATATTATAATGATGCAAAAATGTGTTGTCTGCAAATGCATGCCGCCAGAC
>JAEWWY010000354.1 GCA_023458835.1 Bacillota bacterium | reverse complement strand
CGCAACCGTTTACCGGAAGCTTATGGATGCCGGCTGCGTGCTGCTGGGCAAATTGAACATGGATGAGTTCGCCATGGGCTCCAGCACGGAAAACTCCGGCGTTCAAATCACACGCAATCCAAGGGATGTAAGCCGCGTGCCCGGCGGCTCCTCCGGCGGGGCCGCCGCGGCGGTGGCGGCCAATGAGGCGCCCTTTGCCCTGGGCTCGGATACCGGCGGCTCCATCCGCCAGCCGGCTTCCTTCTGCGGCGTGGTGGGCATGAAGCCCACCTACGGTTCCGTATCCAGGTATGGGCTGATCGCCTTCGCCTCCTCGCTGGATCAGATCGGCCCGCTGACCAGGACCGTTTCGGATTCCGCCCTGGTATGGAACGCGTTGTGCGGTCACGACAGCAAGGATTCCACCTCCGTCTGCCGGGACTACCCCGATCCTATGCCGGAAATGCAAAAGGGCGTCAAGGGGCTGCGTATCGCCGTGCCCCGGGAATTTTTTGGGGAAGGCTTGCACGCGTCCGTCAAATCCGCGGTGGAAAAGGCGGCGGCCTGGTACGCATCCCAGGGCGCGGAGCTTGTGGAGGTGTCGCTGCCCACGCTGAAATACGCGCTGCCCGCCTATTATGTGATCTCCTCTGCCGAGGCTTCCTCCAACCTGGCAAGGTTTGATGGTGTGCGTTACGGTTTTAGGGCGGAAGAATATGAGGATTTGAACGACCTGTACATCAAAACCCGGAGCCAGGGCTTTGGCCCGGAGGTGAAGCGCCGGATCATGCTGGGCACCTTCGCGTTAAGCGCCGGTTATTTTGATGCCTACTACAAGCAGGCGCTTAAGGTGCGCACCAGGATCATGGAGGAATTTTCGAATATATTTGCCTCCTGCCAGGCGGTCTTGTCGCCGGTGGCCCCCACCACCGCCTACAAAATAGGGGAAAAGACGCAAAACCCCCTGGAAATGTACCTGGGCGACATCTACACCGTGCCGGTGAGCATCGCGGGGCTGCCCGCGCTGTCCGTGCCCTGTGGGGCGGATGAAAATGGGCTGCCCATCGGCATGCAACTGGCGGGCCGGCCCTTCTCCGAGCCGCTTTTATACCGCATCGCCCATGCCTACGAGCAGGAAAACAGACATGCCTTCAAGGAGGTGGCGTTTTGATGCTGAAGGATTATGAAATGGTTATCGGCCTGGAGGTGCACGTGGAGCTGAAAACAAAATCGAAGATTTTCTGCTCTTGCCCAACGGATTTCGGCGCTGCCCCCAACACCCAGTGCTGCCCGGTTTGCATGGGCATGCCCGGCACGCTGCCGGTATTGAACGGCGAAGTGGTCCGCTTCGCCATCAAGGCCGGCCTGGCCACCAACTGCCAAATCGAGCCCTATTCCAAGCAGGACAGGAAGAACTACTTTTATCCCGACCTGCCCAAGGCGTATCAAATCTCCCAATATGACCTGCCCCTGTGCCGCCACGGCCACCTTTACATCGAAACGCCGGAAGGGCAAAAGAAAATCGGCATTACCCGCATCCATATCGAGGAGGACGCGGGCAAGCTGATCCACGATGAAGAACGCGGGACGCTGGTGGACTGCAACCGCTGCGGCGTGCCGCTGATCGAAATCGTCTCCGAGCCGGACATCCGCTCCGCAAAAGAGGCCGCGGCCTATCTGCAAAAGCTCAAGGCTGTGATCTCCTATACCGGCATTTCCGACTGCAAAATGAACGAAGGCTCCCTTCGCTGCGACGTGAACCTGTCGGTGCGCAAAAGGGGCGAGACAGCTCTTGGCACCCGCACGGAAATGAAGAACCTGAACTCCTTTCAATCGGTGGCAAAAGCCATTGAGCAGGAGTATATCCGCCAGGTGGAGGCGGTGGAAAAGGGCGAAAAGATCGTGCAGGAGACGCGGCGCTTTGACCAATTAACAGGGCAGACCTACTCCATGCGCTTGAAGGAAGACGCCAACGATTACCGCTATTTCCCGGATCCGGACCTGATGCCCATCGAAACGCCGCTTCACCGCATTGAATTGCTGGCGAAGGAGATACCCATCCTCCCGGATGCGCGCAAGGCTGCGTACATGCGTGACTTTGGCCTTTCCGCCTATGCCGCGGAGCAGTTGACCGGGCAAAAGGAAATCGCCGATTATTTTGAAACGGCAGCGTCACTGACCCGCGCGCCTGTCACCCTTTGCAACCTGCTTATTACCGAAGCCTTCCGCCTGCTCCCGCCGGAAAGTTCGGCTATCCCCATTGCACCCGCCCATCTGGCCAGGCTGGCCGGTTTGCTGGATGAGGGGCAGATCAACTCCTCCGCCGGCAAAAAGGTGCTGGCCATCATGTGGGAACACGACCGTGACCCTAAGGATATTGTCAGCGAGCAGGGCTTATACCAATTGAGCGACAGCGATGCCCTCTTGTCCGCCGTGAGGGAGGCCATCGCCCAAAACCCAAAGATGCTGGAAGGCTACAAAAAAGGGAAGGTCAATATGTCCAAGGCGCTGATGGGGCAGGCTATGGCCATCACCCAGGGCAAGGCCAACCCGGTGAAGCTGCGGGAGCTGCTTATGGCGGAGCTGGACAGGGCGTAACCCTAAAAGCAAAATTTTCACAAGCTACTTGATATTATATTAACAAGAGTGTATGATATGGACAGGATCTGGAGCGTACCGCTCCAGCAATGGAAAGGGGAGTACTTCTATTATGAAGAAGCTGTTAGTCCTTGCTCTTGCCCTGGTTCTGTCCACCACCCTTATCGCTGGCGCTATGGCCGATACCCTCGGTTTGGGCGTTGTCACCGGTATCGCTTCCTCCAAGGCCGCCACCGCTGAAAAAGACGGCGTGGGCCAGGTGGATACCGCCATCTGCACCGTAACAGTGGACGACAAAGGCGTCATCACCTCCATTCTGTTCGATGTGGCCCAGACCAAGGTGGGCTTCAACGCCAAGGGCGAAATCACCGCCGACCTCGCTGGCGAATTCCCCAGCAAGTACGAGAAGAAGGAAGCCTACAACATGAAGCCCGCTTCTCCCATCGGCAAGGAATGGTATGAGCAGATCGACGTTCTGCAGGCTTTCTGCACCGGCAAAACGCTGGAGCAGGTGCTGGCCGGCGTCAGCGAGGACAAGAACAGCGCCGTGGCCGAAGATCTGAAAGCCGGCGCCACCATTCACCTGGTCGAGCTGATCGAAGCGCTGGAGAAGGCCTACACCCAGGCCACCGCGAAGTAAGGCTTGCCCAAGGACCCGATACAAAAGAAATTTCACTGCCCACGGCTTTGCCGTGGGCAGTTGGGTTTGTGCCAGGGTTTATGGTATAATTGCTTTTAGAGTCCAGGCGCATAGCTGCGCCAATGTATTAAATCGTATCTCGCCAAGGAGGCAGCCATGAAAAAGGTCCTGCGCATGTTGCTGACAGCCCTGCTTATCCCGGCATTTATTCTGTTTCCCAGCGCCAAGGCGGCGGAGCAAAAGCGTTTTTCCAACCATTTTTTCAATACATTCGATACCATCGTGTCTTTGATCGGCTATGCCCCGGATCAAGAAACATTCGACAGCGCTTTCCGGGCTGTACAGGAGCGCTTTATCTACCTGCACCGCCTCTTTGACAAATACAACGCGTATGAAGGCGTCAATAACCTGTATACCGTCAATCAGAAGGCGGCCCAGGAGCCGGTCAAGGTGGCGCCGGAATTGATGGAAGTGCTTGTGTACTGCCAGAAGATGCAAAAAATATACCCCGGTACAACAAATATTGCCCTGGGCAGCGTGCTGAACATCTGGCATGACTACCGGGATATCGCTGAAAACGATCCGGCGGATGCTGCCGTTCCGGGGCTTGCAGAGCTCCAGGCGGCCGCCGCCCACACGGATATGGACAAGGTGATCCTGGACGAAGAAAACAGCACTGTTTTTTTTGAAGATTCCGGTTTATCCCTGGACGTAGGCGCGGTGGCCAAGGGGTATGCCACGGAATCGGCGGCCCAGCTTCTGCTTTCCTCTCCCATGACATCCTTCATCATCAACGCGGGAGGGAATGTCCGGGCCGGCGGCAAACCCCAGGAGGATGGGCGCAATGCCTGGGGCGTAGGCATACAGGATCCGTTTTCATCGGCTTATTCCGACGCGCCTCCTGTGGAAACGCTGTTTCTGTGCAACTCAAGCGTTGTCACCAGCGGCATCAACGAGCGGTATTATGAGATAGACGGCGTCCGCTATCATCATCTGATCGATCCGGGCACGCTTTTTCCAGCCCGGTATATGGCCTCCGTCACCATCGTGACGGAAAGCTCCACATTGGCGGATTTCCTGTCCACCGCGCTGTTTATGATGCCGTATGAGCAAGGCCGGGCGCTGATTGATTCCCTGCCCGGTGTGGATGCGCTGTGGATATTTCATGATGGGACTGTTCAAATGTCCGACGGCTTGACTGATGCCGCATTATCCAGGGGCGCCACCGCGAAGTAAAGCTTCACCGCGCCGTTGGCGGCGGGGATGCGATCAAAAAAGGGACGCGTATGACAAGAGCAGAATTGTATGAACGCATCTATCATTTGGCGGCATGCATCCCGCCCGGCAAGGTAGCCACCTACGGCCAGCTTGCTTTTCTGGCCGGCGTCCCCAGGGGCGGGCGGCTGGCAGGCCAGGCCATGGCCAACGTAAAAGAGGGGCGCAATGTTCCCTGCCACCGGGTGGTAAACAGCAAGGGGCGCTGCGCGCCGGGGTATGACGGGCAGCAGGAGCTGCTTCAAGGGGAAGGCGTCGCGTTTTTGCCGGATGGCCGGGTGGACATGAAGCGCCATTTGTGGAATCCCGGGCAAAATGCCAAAATAACGCTCCAAGCCTAAAAAACCCTTGATTCTATTGAAAATTAATGATTTAGCAACCAAAAGTTGCGGCTTTGAAAAGCAAAGTAGGTGGCGCAACCGGCATGGAAACCGTTATACTTTGGCCGTATCAACAAGAAAGGATGCATCAACATGAACGTGGAAATCGCCAATCGCCTCGTCCAGCTTCGCAAGCAAAGCAACCTTTCCCAGGAGGAACTGGCCATGCGGCTGGGCATCAGCAGGCAGGCGGTCTCCAAGTGGGAGCGCGCGGAATCCTCCCCCGACACCGACAACCTTATCGCACTGGCATCTTTGTATAAGATATCCCTGGACGAGCTGGTCTACTCCGCCCTCCCGCCGGAGCCTGCCGCCTACACGCCCCCCTATCAGCCGGAAACGACGTTCACCGCGGAAGTGCCCACGCTGGACGGAAGCTACTATGAAGTCAAGGGTGAACAGGAAGACGAAGCAGAACCTGAAAAGAAAGAGGGAAACGATCCTCTGCCCGAAGGAAGCTTCTACGATACCAAGGAAGGGAAAATGCACAAAGAGGGCTGGCTGCATCAGGTGCCGTATCCCATGTTCATCACCACGCTGTATCTGGTGCTGGGCTTCATCTTCCATCAGTGGCATCCCGGCTGGCTCGTATTCATGACCATCCCCATCCACTACATGCCGGAGAAGGAAAAAACCTTTCCTTTCCTTTTGGGAAACCCGGTCATGGTCTCATTGATCTACCTGGTGCTGGGCTTCTACCTGAACCTGTGGCATCCCGGCTGGATGATCTTCCTGCTCATCCCCATCATACAAAGCATGCGGGTTAAGAAAAAAGCCGAGAAATCATGAAAAAAGCTGCTCCGATTCTCATTTTCGGAGCAGCCTTTTTCATGCCGCCTGCTTGTGCTGCTTCAAAGCATACATGCAGCAATGATGTTGGAATGGTATTAGGCACTGACCTCGTTCTCCACGGAAGGGTCCTTGCCCGGCTTGGGTACGTGATATTCGCACTTGGGATCGTAGCGTACCTGGGCCGGGGGCGTTTCCATCTCTTCGGGGTGGTTCAGCAGGTGGAGCATGGCGGCGAACAGCCGGGCATACATGGCGCCTGCGCAAACCCGCTCGTCGGCGGTAACACCCACGGGCAGCATGCGCTTGCGCATGACCTTGCCATCGGCGGTCATGCCCAGCTTGCGCTCCACGGTACCCATGCTGAAAAACAGGCTGCTGTTGCCGAAGTTATAGATATGGTGATACACCGAATGCATGCCGATGGAGGCCATGTTGGTAATCCACAAGCTGGCGTGGAAGGGGCTGGCATCGATCAGCACCTTGGGGAGAAGTCCATAGCGGTCCATCAGCTTGACCAGCCCCATAACGGCGTTGGGCAGCATGGGCAGCGAAAGCATGCCCCTTGCAAACCTTAGGGTGAAATTGCTTTCCTCCATGGGCCGGTTGGCCGCGATTGCCTCATTGATGCGCTGAGCCACATCGTGTATGGTATCGGAAGGGTCAAAAAACAGCTTGATGGTGGTTTCCTCAATGGAATCATCCTTTGTATCCCGCAAAAGCGCGAAGGAAACGGACAGCTCCTTGCGGGAATAAAGCTGTTTGTTCATGATGAAGCGGTTGATTTCCGGAAACTGAGAGACGCCGCGCACATAAGCGGCGATGATCAACTGCATGAAGGTGATTTTCTTGCCCTTGGCGCTTTGGTCGGCAATATACCGGGCAAGGATTTCATAATCCAATTCCTGCTGCAAAAACACCTGCGCGTCGCTGCGCTGCGGCATGAAATACGGGGTCGCCTGGATGATGGGATCCTTATGCTTGAATCTGCGCCCTTCCGCACGGAATCCGAACATGCGATCATTCCTTTCCGTATTTGAACTTTTTGAAAGGGCGGCAAGCTATGATGATTGCAAAATAAACAAAAGAAGGAGCGGCTCAGACACATATTGCCCGAGCTTTCCGCCGCTTTGCCGCACAACGCTATTGTATCCCGTTACATAGCTTACGTCAATGACAAATGGAAGCAGAACCAGGGCAGTCTCATTTGAAGCTTTTTGCTGAAAGAGAGGATGCGCCCAAAGCCCCGGACCTTCGGGTACGCAGCCTGCTTTTTCCTTTTTACACCTTCTTTTACCCTGCTGAAAATTCAAATGAGACTGCCTTGTTTAGCAATAGATAGATTATTGACAACTTTACTAGGAAATGATACAATCCATCCATGCCGAAAGGCCATCCCTTTTTCTGGGGATGGCTTTTTTGAAAAAATGCTCCCGGGACAAGGAGGTCCTGCTTATGCCCGTCAAGATTCCCGATGCGCTTCCGGCCACCAAGATCCTTACGCAGGAAAACATATTCGTGATGACGGAAAAGCGGTCCGCCTCCCAGGATATACGGCCGCTTCGCATTGCGATCCTCAACCTGATGCCCACCAAGGAAGATACGGAGACGCAGCTTTTGCGCCTGATCGGGAATACGCCTTTGCAGGTGGAGGTCACGCTTTTGCACACGGAAAGCTACAACTCCCGCAATGTGGATTACCGGCACCTGTCCACCTTCTACCGTACCTTTGCCGATGTGAAAAACGAATACTTCGACGGCGTGATCATCACCGGCGCGCCGGTGGAAAAGCTGGATTTTGAGGATGTGCATTACTGGCAGGAGCTTCAAAACATCATGGCCTGGGCCGACGGGCGGGCCTTCAGCACGCTGTTCATCTGCTGGGCGGCGCAAGCCGGGCTGCACTACCACTACGGCATCCACAAAAAGCATTTGCCCGGAAAGATGTTCGGCGTGTTCCCCCACAGGGTGCTGAAAAAGGATTCCAAGCTGGTGCGGGGTTTTGACGATATGTTTTATATTCCCGTCAGCCGCCACACGGGCCTTGTGGAGGAGGAGGTGCTGGCCTGTCCGGACCTTAACGTATTGGCCGCCTCCGATGAATCCGGCATGGGCCTGATCGCAAGCCTGGACGGGCGGCGGGTGTTTGCCACCGGGCACAGCGAGTATAACGCCCATACCTTGGCCAACGAGTATTTCCGGGATGTGAACAAGGGGCTGGAAATCCAGGTGCCCAAGTATTATTTTCCCCAGGACGACCCGAAAAATGAGCCGGTCGTCCGGTGGCGCAGCCATGCGAACCTGCTGTTTGCCAACTGGCTGAACTACTTCGTTTACCAGGAGACGCCTTTTATGCTGAGCGATCTGGCCTTCAAAAGGGGGCGGTAAACCATGCGGATCCCTTCCCTGCTCAAGGACGGCCGGGTGCACATTTCCTGCGAAATCTTCCCGCCCAAGGAGTTTTCGGGCCTGAATCAGGCGGTGAACGTAGCCGGGGAGATTGCCGCGCTTTCCCCCGCCTTCGTCAGCGTCACCTATGGCGCCGCGGGGAATACCGCCGCCCATACGCTGGAAATCGCCCGGGCGGTGAAGGAAGCCGGCTGCACGCCCCTGTACCACCTGACCTGTGCCGCCTCTGCCATGGACCAGATCCGGCAGCGGCTCGGCGAGCTTCGGGCAGAGGAAATAGAGAATATTCTGGCACTCAGGGGCGATATCCCGGAGGGTACGGTTTTCCCCGGCCCCAGGCAGTACCGCTATGCTTCCGACCTGGTGGCCCAGGTGAAGGAATTCGGCGGCTTCTGTATCGGCGCGGCCTGCTATCCGGAAGGCCACCCCGAATCGCCCTCCAAGGACAAGGACCTGGACCATCTCCGCCGCAAGGTGGATGCCGGAGCGGATTTTTTGACCACCCAGATGTTTTTTGACAACAACATTCTCTACAATTTTTTGTACCGGGCGCTGCAAAAGGGCATTTCCGTTCCTGTGGCTGCGGGGATCATGCCGGTGGTGAACGCCGGCCAGATCAAGCGCATCTGTTCCTTATCCGGCGCGTCGCTGCCGCCGCGTTTCGCCGCCATTGTGGACCGGTTCTCCCAGAATCCCAGGGCCATGCGCCAGGCCGGCATCGCCTTTGCCACCGAGCAGATCATTGACCTGATCGCCAACGGCGTCAGCAACATCCATATCTACACCATGAACCGCCCGCAAATCGCCGCGGCCATTTTTGCCAACCTGTCGGACATCCTGGGAGAATGATCATGGAAGGGGAATTAAGCCGCAAAACCGTCGCCAAATATTTGGGCTACCGGGGAAGAGCACTGGATGCGCCCACCGCCGCGCTGGTAGAGGAAGCCATCAGCGAGCTTTCAGCCGTTACGCCCCGCCACGTGCTCCGGCGGCTGCCGCTTACGGTTTCGGAAAGCACGGTGCATATCGGCAGCCTGGCAATGGACAGCAAAAGCCTGGCCGCCCATTTGGCGGGCTGCCGGGAGGCGGTCCTGCTGGCGGCCACCCTGGGGGTCCAGGCGGATCAGGTCATCCGCCGCGCCTCCGTGACCCATATGAGCCGGGCGGTGGTATTGCAAGCCAGCGCCGCGGCCAAGCTGGAAGCGTACCTGAGCGCAACAGGAGACACCCTGGCCCGGGAGCTTAAGAAGGAAGACCTGTTTTTGACGCCCCGGTTCAGCCCCGGCTACGGCGATTTATCCCTTTCCTGCCAGGGGGAACTGCTCAATCTGCTGGAGGCCGGCAAGCGCATCGGCCTTGGCCTGACAGCGGAGCATATGCTCATCCCCGTCAAATCGGTAACAGCCATCCTGGGGCTGTCAGGGGACAGGCAAACCGCCTGCTATCAGGTATGCCAAAGATGCCCCCACCTGGCTTGCCCTTTTCGGGAGGAATGAAGATGGATTTTTTGAAATTGATTGGAACGCGGCTGCTGTTTGTGGACGGAGGCATGGGCACCATGCTGCAAAGCATGGGCTTATCCGGCGGCCAGCCGCCGGGAGCCTGGAACCTGTCGCATCCTGACCGGGTGCGCAGCGTGCACGAAAACTACCTTGAAGCGGGCTGCGACATCATTACCACCAACACCTTCGGCGTGGATGCGCTGCACTTTGGGGATCAGGCGGCAAAGGTGGTGCAAGCCGGCGTTTCCCTGGTCCGGGAGGCGGTGCAAAAAGCGGGCCGGGGGATCGTGGCGCTGGACCTGGGGCCTACGGGCAAGCTTTTGCAGCCCTTTGGCGACCTTCCCTTTGAAACGGCGGTGACGCTCTTCGGGGATATGGCCGAGGCCGGGGCCCAGGCCGGGGCGGACGTGATCTTTATCGAGACAGTATCCGACAGCTATGAATTGAAGGCGGCGGTGCTGGGAGCCCGGGAAAGAACGAACCTGCCCATCGTCGCCACGATGATGGTGAACGCGAATGAAAAGCTTCTGACCGGCGGGGACATCCCCGGCATGGTGGCCATGCTGGAGGGCCTTGGCGTTACGGCGTTGGGGCTGAACTGCGGCCTGGGGCCCGGGCAAACGGCTCCGCTTCTTCAAAAAATAATGGCTGCCGCTTCCGTTCCGGTGCAGGTCTGCCCCAACGCGGGCCTGCCCAGCTTTGAGGATGGACAGACCCGCTATCTTTTGACCCCGGAGGATTTTGCGCTGGAGATGCAAGCCCTGGCGGAGCTTGGCCCCTGGCTGCTGGGAGGCTGCTGCGGCACCACGCCCGATCATATGGCGGCCATGGTCCGCCGCTTAAAGAATCATAAGGCGCTGCCCATTACGCCGAAAAATGATACTGTTGTTTGCTCCTATAGCAAGACCGTGGTCTTCGGGGGCATGCCGGCGGTCATCGGCGAGCGCATCAATCCCACAGGCAAGCCCCGTTTGCAGCAGGCACTGAAAGAGGGGGATATGGAATACCTCCAGGAGGAGGCATTTTCCCAGCAGGACAAGGGC
>JAEWWY010000353.1 GCA_023458835.1 Bacillota bacterium | reverse complement strand
CCCAAGGGCTGATAGGGTGTCAATATTTGATCATTATGTTGATAAAAAATCACACTTTTGCTAAAATGATCAAAAGTGATCTGAAATGATCATGCACACAAAGTATTTCTCCTACAAAAGTATTTCGCTTATTAGAAGAACGGGGGCACATGCGATGATCAAGGCGGAACGCATGGATGAAATCATGAAAATCCTTCATCAAAAAAAGCATGCGACGGTAGAGTACCTAAGCAAACACATCTTCGTCTCCTGCGTTACTGTCCGGCGGGATCTGCGGGAGATGGAATCCATGGGCCTTGTGCGGAAAAATTATGGCGGCGTATCTCTTTTGGAGCACGACAATAAGATTGTTCCGCTCAGCCTGCGTGAGCGGGACCGGCTTCATGAGAAAAGCATAATTGCCAGGCAGGCCGTTTCACTCATTCATGAGGGCGATACCGTTTTTATGGATGGTTCCTCCACGGTGCAGCGGATGGCAGATTACCTGGAGGATGGCCTGAAAATCACCGTGCTGACCAACAATATACGCCTGGCAATTATGCTGTGCGAAAAAGGCATTACCGTGTACTGCACCGGAGGGCTGCTTTTGAACCAGTCCCTGGCTTGTATCGGCACCTTTACAAACCGGATGGTTGAATCCGTCAACGCTGATCTCATGTTTTTTTCCGCGCAGGGGCTTTCGGAAAATGGAACCATCACCGACTTTTCAGAAGCGGAGACCAATCTGCGGCAACTGATGCTGCGCCAATCCAAGCACCGTTACTTCCTGTGCGACAGCAGCAAGCTAAGCAAAAGCTTTCTGTTTACCATCTGCCACATGGACGATATCGATCAGGTAATCTGCGATAAAGATATCAAAAGCTTCGGAATCAATTGGGAAAAACCTTAGAACAGCCGCATCAGGCTAAAGATACTTCCATCGCCTTCAGGGGAGTTTCGCCTTGCCGGAAAGCCCTTTGGTCTTTCCGGCAGGACGAAACGCACAATTTGTATAATGTTATTCAAGGAGAAAGATTGTGCGTCTGCGGACGCGGCCAAAGGGCTTGGCCGTCGCCCTTTGGAAGCCTTCGGACACCGTCTTTGAGCATGTTCCGTGTGGTTTTTATTTTCCCTTGTCCTCACTTCCCACACCACATTTTTATATGCCGTTGCCTTGGGCATGGTCCGGCGGTTGCTTGACTTTCGATCTGGCAGATGCTATAGTAATTTATAGTAACCCAGTTTAGTAAACATGGTCATCACATATTTGGTACCGCATTTTTGACTCACTTATTTATAAGAGGCGAAAAAGCATGAGGCAGAAAAACCCCAGCAAGAAAAAAATACAGGGAGCCGAAACAAAAAAGAAGCTGTATGAAATCGCAGAGGCGCTGTTTAGGGAGCGCGACTTCGCCGACGTCAGCGTACAGGATATTACCGATGCGGCCGGCATCACAAAAGGCGCCTTCTATGTGCATTTTGAGTCGAAGGACGCGCTGATTGCTTTGCTGATCGCCGATTATGCCGCCTGGGCGGATATGGATTACAGGACCTTTTGGGAAACCCTTCCGCCGGATATGCCTTCCTGCAGCGTGCTCCTTGCCCTGGTAGAAAAAATAGCCGGCGTGCTTGCCGGCACGATCGGCCACGAAAATATGAAGAAGGTCTATCAGATGATGATGGCGGGAGCCGCGGGCACCGAAGCGGTGAAGGGCTACGGCAGGGAGCTTTATATGCTGTTTCACGATGTGCTGGAAAAAGGCATCCGGCGGGGAGAATTCAAAAGCAGCCTGCCGGTTGACCTTCTATCCAGGCATTTTGTGATGGCGATCCGGGGCGTCAGCTATGAATGGTGCATCCGTTATCCCGATTTTGACTTGAAAGAACAGGCGGTGGAGCATTGCCGGCTGCTGATCCAGGGGATTGAGGCATAGGCCGGAGCCGGCCAAATCAGCCCCGGGATATTTTCGGAGGGAGAGAATCTTATGAAATCTTGCAAAAGGTTCGCATGTCTGGCGGGTCTGCTTGCAGCGCTGCTGCTTTTTGCTCCGGCCGCCGCACCGGCGGCAACTGTGTCCGCTACCGTCAATGATCCGGATCAGGTTCGCACAGAAAGTTTACAGCTCCAGTTTGCAAAGCTGCAGCTTGCCATGGCGCAGTCGGCGAAAGACGGCGCTATGGACGCCATATCGAAGATACAGCAGACACAACAGGAGCAGACGCAGACGCAGACTTTTATTGACAAGGCAAGAGAGCTGCGGTATCAGGCCGTGCAAAAGGGCGGGGCCACGGCCATGCCCGCCGATATGAAGGCGTTTATGGATCAGCGGAAGCTTGCATATGACAGAACCGGCGGCGATCATGACCATAATCCACAGGAATGGGATGTTGCCATCAGCAGCCTGAAGGGCCAGCAGGATATTCTGGGCCAGCAGTTACAGGAATGGATGATATGGACGCAGGATTATATGAAGCAGTACAATGCCTATTTGCAGGGCGTCAACTCGTCGCTTCAAAGCGCCACTCAGACACTGACGGCTCTTCAGCGCGGAATGAGCCTGTATTCCAGCGACGGAAGCGTTCAGCCTGCCCCCATAGCCACCAGCGCCCTGGCCGGCGTGCTGCTGGGCATGCTGATCATGCGGGCCATTCTCCGCCGAAAGGATAACAATACCGCCCCGCAGGAGGACAAGGCATGATCGCCCTCAGGCTGTCCTGCGCGCTGGCAGCGGTGATCTATGGCATTTTTATCTGCACAAGGCACAAGCAGCCCCTCTTTCTTAAAATTGTGCTGTATGGCATGGCAAGCCACCTGCTGGGCACGGTATTTCTCGCCTGTTATGCGCTGGTATACCACACGACGCCTTCGGGATTTCACGTGGGATACTTCGGGCATATCGGGGCGTATTTCTTTTTGCTTTCCTCCTACTATGGCGCTATGGACCGCCTGGCCGACGGGGGCGAAAAGGCGTACCGCCGCCATCGCGCCGCCGCGCTGGCGGCGCCCCTTGCGCTGCTTGCCGTTTTGCTGTATTGCGTTTTGAATACGGGGCTCATCCCCAATCTGCCGCTGCTGCTGTTTGCCATACCCATGGGCGGAACATTGTTTTTTGCGCTGAAGCATGCGCTGCTGCCCGATGTGGAGCTTGGTATCATCCGGGTGATGCGCCCTTATAACCTGGCCATACTGCTGTTTTGCCTGTTTGAGGCGCTGCCGCAGCTTCCGTTTTTAACGGAGGGAATGTCGTCGGCCGCCCGGGGCATTGGCTGTCTCCTGCTGCTTGTCCTGCTGCCGGTGGCTGAAAGAGGGGTGCGCAAGTGGCTTATATAATCTTTTCATGCATTACGGTCCCCATGCTGCTGCTTCTGCCGCTGCTGGAAACAAGGTCGCGTTATATCGTTGGCTTTATGCTGGCCGGAATCGTTATGGCGCTGTGCTCCTATGAAATCAATAGCTTGCTTTTTCTTCTGAGCGGGCTTGACCCGCAGATCTTTTCCCAGGTGGTCCCCCCGGTCGTCGAGGAGCTGCTCAAGGCCCTGCCGGTGCTTGTTTACGCCGTTTTGCTGGATGACAGAAGGGAAAGGGTACTGGCCATTGCCATGGCGGTGGGCGTTGGCTTTGCCGTACTGGAGAATACCGTCCTGCTGGCGGAGCATACCGGTGCAGTAACGCTGGCGTGGGCGGCCGCAAGGGGTTTTTCCGCCAGCCTGATGCACGGGCTGTGCACTATGGCGGTGGGCATGGGCATCACCTATATCAAAAAGCAAAAGAAGCTGTTTTACACCGGTACCTTCGGGCTTTTGTCCATTGCCATCACCGTCCACGCCATGTTTAACATGCTGATACAATCCAGGTATGATTCTATCAGCATGGTCATGCCGGCCGTGCTTTACGGGCTGCTGTATGCCCTGAAAAAATGGAGAGCGGCCAAGCTTTCGCGGCTTATTTATTGACAGATGATGAAGGAGGCATGCAAGGATGACCATTGAAAAAAAGAAAACGGAATCGGCGCTTGTTTTGGCGCTGGAAGGCAGGCTTGATACTGCCACATCGCCTGAGCTGGAGGCGGAAATCAGTTTATCCCTTGACGGGATCACAGACCTCCGGCTGGATTTCACAAAGCTTCAGTACATATCCTCCGCCGGGCTCCGGGTTTTGCTGTCAGCACAGAAAATCATGCACCGCCAGGGCAAAATGACGGTTTGCGGCGTGAACGCCCAAATCATGGAGGTTTTTGAGATCACGGGATTTTCGGATATTCTGACGATTCTGTGACCGTTCCCAAGGCTTTTCCCAAGGAGAAATATGCTTATGATAAAACGCAATGCAAAATCGGCGGTCATCCTTTTGATGATTGTACATGCATGTGTTACGGCCGCCCTTGCCGCCTATGTTCTTCTGCCGGAGCGGGAGGATGCTGGGCGGCTTGGTTTTCATACCGCGGAAGGCGGAAAATACACGCTGTATATCGGCACCAATGACAAGGACACTTACCGCCCGGTCATGGCGCTTGAGCAGGCGCGGGAGCTGGTCAATGCCATATGCGCCGGATACACGGACGGCTATACCGTTTCCCAGGCGGAGGGCGGCTGGGTGGACGAGCACCGGGTTTTGACGCGGGAGAATACGCTGGTCTATACCTTTTACGAAGCAAGCGAAGGGCAGATCATTTCCATCATGGACGAGGTTTTGGAAAAGCTCAATCAAAACTCCGTTCTTTTGGAAAGGCAGGATGTCACCTACTGCTTTTATTCCGGGAAGGATTAGGCCCGGGCAGGGAGGTATCCGTCCATGACGCAAACCGAAAACAATATCGTACTTTGTTCCATCACGCTGTGCTGGGCTTCCTCCAGCGTATTTATCAAGGGCCTTCCCGCCAGCCTGTCCCCCTTCGCTTACCTTACCCTGACATCGGGGATCGCGTCGGTGCTGCTGCTGGCCGTCTTTTTCCGCAGGCTTGCCCAAATACGGCGGAAAACCCTTTTGTCAAGCCTGCTGCTTTCCGCCTTTATGGCGGGGAACCTGCTGGCGGAAAAAGCGGGGCTAAGCTTTTTGTCCGCTTCCGCCGCCAGCTTCCTGGGCTCGCTGACCATTCTTATCGTGCCGCTGATCCTGCTGTTTTTGCGCAGGCCGCCCGGCCGGAACAGCGTTCTGGGGATTGCCGTGATCCTGCTGGGGCTGCTTGCGACAAAAGGCTTTCAAATCCGGAGCTTTTGGAACATGGGCACCCTGTATATGCTGGTGGGCTGCTGCTTTATGGCAGGGTATACCATGGCGGCAAACCGCTTTATAAAGGATGACGATCCGCTGCTGGTGGGCGTTTTGCAGATTTGCTTTTCCACGGTGATCGGCTTTGCGCTGTGGATGGCGGAGGAGCCCTCCACCTTTTTGAGCCTTGACTACACCAGGGAGATGCTGTCCTCCATATTCATCCTGGCATTTTTCGCAAAAGCCTATGCCTATATCGCGCTGATGTATTCCCAGAAGTATACGAATCCTTTGCACGTCACCATCATCGCGTCCACCGAGCCTGTGGTTACGCTGGCTTTGGCCATGCTGATACCCGCATCCTTCGGCGGCGCGGAGCAGCCCACCCTTTGGACGCTGACCGGCTCCGCGGCCATTGTTTCCGGCACCATCATCGCGGGAACGCATTTTCCGGGGAAAAAGAAGGCTTCGGCCCAAGCCGGGGCGGCGCCATGAAGATGAAAAAATGGAAGCAATTTATGCTGACCTTCCTGAGCTTTTTCATTCTCGGCGCGGCGTTCAAGGTGATGGTCCTGCTGGAGGGCTTTACGGAAGTGCGCCCGGTCAATGCCATCCCCCCTGTGGCGGGGCTGGCTTTCGGCTGGATCGGGGCTTTGGGATGCGGCCTTGGCAATGTGGCCGCCGACTTGTTCGGCAC
>JAEWWY010000352.1 GCA_023458835.1 Bacillota bacterium | reverse complement strand
CGATCATTCCTGCCGAACCGATGCGAAGTATGTTTTCCACCTCATAGAAGTTGAACAGCTCATAGGAGTAGATGCCGATGGAGGGCATGCCCATGCCCGAGGCCATAACGGAAACGCGCTTGCCTTTGTAAAAGCCGGTATACCCCTGTACGCCGCGGACATTGTTGACCAGAACGGTATCCTGCAGATATGTCTCTGCAATGAACTTGGAGCGGAGCGGGTCTCCCGGCATCAGTACGGTTTTGGCAAAATCGCCCGCCTTGGCGGTAATGTGGGGCGTAGGGACAGAATCCATAAGCTTTCCTCCATATCAATCGCTTCCGTTTATCTTCATTCCAGTATACCACATGCGGTGCTGCCTTTCAATCAGTGGACAGAAGCGCCTTTGCAGCATAAAAAGCCCTCCGGAGCAACGCCTCGGAGGGCTTTTTGCGCTGATGATTTTAGAAGCTGAACAACGCCGTGGACAGGTATCTTTCCCCTGTATCCGGCAAAATTGCTACGATGGTTTTCCCCTCGTTCTCCGGGCGCTTGGCTACCTGAATGGCTGCCCATAGGGCCGCGCCGGAAGAGATGCCCACCAGAACGCCTTCGGCAAACGCAATGGCACGCCCGGTAGCAAACGCATCGTCATTGGACACTGGAATCACCTCATCATAGATGCCCGTATCCAGCGTGTTTGGCACAAAGCCCGCACCAATGCCCTGGATCTTGTGGGGGCCCGACCTGCCCTGGGATAAAATCGGGGAAGCGGAAGGCTCAACGGCGATTACCCTGATGGCGGGATTCTTTGATTTTAAATACTTCCCAGCCCCGGAAATAGTGCCGCCGGTGCCTATGCCGGAAACGAGAATATCCACCTTGCCATCGGCATCCTTCCAAATTTCCGGGCCGGTGGTTTCGAAATGGACGGCAGGGTTGGCAGGGGTTTCAAACTGGCTGGGCATGAAAGCGTTTGGCGTTTCCTTCACCAGTTCCTCCGCCTTTGAGATGGCGCCCTTCATGCCCTTGGCGCCTTCCGTAAGCACCAGTTCCGCACCGTAGGCTTTGAGCAGGTTGCGGCGCTCCACGCTCATGGTTTCCGGCATGGTGAGGATGATTTTGTATCCCTTGCTGGCTGCCACGGCCGCGAGGCCGATGCCCGTATTGCCGCTGGTAGGCTCTATGATCACGGAGCCGGGCTTGAGCAGCCCTTTTTCTTCCGCGTCTTCGACCATCGACTTGGCAATGCGGTCCTTGACGCTTCCGGCGGGATTGAAATATTCCAATTTGGCGATGATATCAGCTTTCAAGCCTTCTTTTTCTTTCAGGTGGGTCAGCGCCAGCAGCGGCGTATTCCCGATCAAATCGGTGATCTGCCGATAAATGCGTGCCATACTGTCTCCCTCTTTCATTATCTTAGTTTTCCTAGTGGATTAGTATGTATTATACACCATTTCCCGGGAAAAGTCAATAGGTTTTGCAGGAACCGGAAAAATTTTCCCAGGGTCGTCTCTCTTTCAAGGATGCGGCATCCCGTTAAAATATATGCGGGAATGGCTCGTGTAGCCATTCCCGCATCGTATTGCAGAGCATAAGGATAATAAATAATCGGGGATGCCTTATTTCCCGTCCCGAAGGCGCAATGCCAGGGCAGGATAGTTGGTGATGATGCCGTCCACCTGAAGATCTAGCATGGCCTGTATATCCCGTTCGCTGTTCACCGTCCATACGTTGCAGGCAATGCCGGCCCGGTGGCACTCCTCCATGTATCCCGGCGTATTCACGCTGCCAAATTGAGGATGCACAGCCAGGCAGCCGAAGGCCTTGGCGTATTCCCAGGGCCTGAACGGCTTATTGGAATACAGGATGCCGCATTTCATATGGGGCGCGATAGCGTGCATATGGGCCAGGGAATAATGGTTGAAGGAAGAATATAAAACCCGCTCCTCCATGCCATATTGTTTCACCAGCGCCTGGCACGCTTCCTCCAGCCCCTCGGGATTCTCATTGTTGGTTTTCAGTTCAATGTTGATGTGCAGTTTTCCCGGCTGAATCAGCGCCAGTACCTCTTCCAGCGAGGGGATCGTCTCCCCCTAGAAGGCCGCCATGCTGCAGGAGAAATCCAGTTGCTTGAGCTGTTTCAGCGTCAAATCACAGATTTCTCCCTTATAACCGGTCACCCGGGCCGTATCATCATCATGGGTGACCACCACCTGCCGGTCGCGTGTAAAGTGTACATCCAGCTCAATGCCATCGGCGCCAACATCCGCCGCCATTTGAAAAGCCGCCAGCGTGTTTTCGGGAGCGTCGCCTGATGCCCCCCGGTGCGCCCAGATCTTAACAGGCATATCCAATTCCCCCATCTATGGTTTCTATAATATGGCCAATCAATACTCTAGCACGCATGAAGCCGCTTTGCAAGCAAAGTATGTCCCTTTGGCGTGCGGGATAAGATAATCTCTTTAAAATGCATGCATATGGTTTACCTATGACAGAGAACATGATATACTGCATGTAAGTTTAACGTTAAACTTCATGGAGGTGTCCTTATGGTCTGGGAGATCACCAAGGAAGGCTTTGACGCAGCGCAAGCGGCGGAACTGGGTAACCGCTTCCTTTGCGGCAACGGATATCTCGGCGTGCGGGGAACGCTGGAGGAATACGGGAAGGAGCAGTTGGCCGCCGTAAATCTGGCAGGCATTTACCACCGCCATGGCGAGGGATGGCGGGAGCCCCTCAACGCCCCCAATCCATTCTGTATCCAGAGCAGCTTTGACGATGCCCGATTGAACGCACTTGTTTCGACGCCTCTTTCCCACCGGCAGGGGATCGACTTCCGTCACGGCATCCAAATGAGAGATACGGTCTTTGAGGAAAACGGCAGGAGGGTTGATGTTTCCGGCAGGCGATTTGCCAGCCTTCCCAGCGTGCATCTGCTTGGCATGCGGTATACCGTATGCCCGGATTCGGATGGGCAGCTTTCCATCACCTGGACCATTGACAGCGATGTATGGGATATTCACGGACCGCATTACAGCAGCATTTCCTGTGAATATGAAAATGGCAGGCTCACCGTTTGCGCCGGTACGGATACCGGCGAAATGGTGGCAGTCAGCGGACAATGCCGATTGGATTTTCCCGCCCAGATGCGCCGGGAGGGCAGCCAGCTTATATTTTCGGCACACGCAAAAGCCGGGCAGGCTTATCACCTGACGGTGATTGCCGCGGTATATACCACCAAGGATGTGTCAGATCCCAAGAAGGCGGCACAAGATGCGCAGCTTCCGGAGTATGACGCGGCGCTATCGGCCCATATCGCAGCCTGGGAAGCGCTTTGGAAAAATGCCGAAGTTACCATAGAAGGCGATGAAGCAGCGGAAACGGCGCTGAACTATTCCATGTACCATTTGATGTGCATCGCCCCAAGGCACAGGGATGA
>JAEWWY010000351.1 GCA_023458835.1 Bacillota bacterium | reverse complement strand
GCCAGGCAGTTCCCGGCAGAGAAAAGCAGCGGCGCTCCCGTCGCTGCTCCCTTGCCAAACCTCCCGTGCCGCTCAGGTCGCTCCTCCGCGTTGCCCTATCCTGCATCGGAGTAAAAGCGGTAGTAGTATCTTCCAATTTTCAGAAAGTATCCCATTTACACGGATTTTGCGACACTCCCCGTTATACTCCCGCGACTTCCTTGCGCAGCGCCTTCAGGCGCTTCATCACATCGTTGCCGCCGCGGCCGAAGAAGTCGTGGAGGATGTGGTATTCATCGTAGAGCTTGTTGTACGCCGCCGCATTTTCCGGGATGGGATGGTACACCGTATCCTTCACCTTGCCCATATCCCGGGCAGCCTGGAATACATCGTCATACCCGCCGGCCTTTTTGCCGGCGGCCACAGCGGCAAAGATGGCGCTGCCCACTGCCGGGCCCTGCTTGGAGGCGGCGATGCGCACGGGCATGTTCAGTACGTCGGCGTAAATCTGCATCGCCATGGCATTCTTTTGGCTGATGCCGCCGGAAGCGTACATTTCTTCCACCGATACACCGCTCTTTTGAAAATTCTCCACGATCATGCGGGTGCCGTATGCCGTGGCCTCAATCAATGCACGGTAGATTTCCTCGGGTTTTGTGAGCAGGGTCATGCCGATCATCAAACCGGTAAGGTCCACGTCCACCAGCACGGAGCGGTTGCCGTTCCACCAGTCCAGCGCCACCAAGCCGCTTTCCCCCACCTTGAGGGCCTGCGCCTTTTCCGTAAGGTAAGCATGAATGTCCTCGCCCTTTTCACGGGCAGCCTTCACGTATTCCTCCGGGCAGCAGCGGTCCACGAACCAGGCAAAATGGTCGCCCACACAGCTTTGCCCGGCCTCATACCCGAAGTATCCGGGCATGACGCCGTCCTCTACCACACCGCACATGCCGGGCACTTCCTTCTCCTTATCGCTCAGCATGATATGGCAGGTGGATGTGCCCATAATGGCCAGCAGCTTGCCCGGCCCATCGATACCCACCGCGGGCAGGCAGACATGGGCGTCCACATTGGCCACGGCAACGGCTGTGCCGGGGTTCAGCCCGCACCAGTGGGAGGCTTTTTGCGTTATCTCCCCGGCTTTTGCGCCCAGGGGCGAAATGGCGGTGGAAAGCTTGTCCTCCACCAAGTTCTCAAGCTTTGGGTGGAGCGCCTTGAAGAAATCCTTGCCCGGATAGCCCTTTTTCTTGTGCCAGATAGCCTTGTATCCGGCGGTGCAACTGTTGCGGGCCTCCTTGCCGGTGAGCTGCCAAACCACCCAGTCCGCCGCTTCCATGATCCTGTCGGCGGCATCGTATACTTCCGGTGCTTCCTCCACGATCTGCATCACCTTAGGCACCAGCCACTCGCTGGAGATCTTGCCGCCGTAACGGGGCAGAAAATCTTCACCGCGTTTTTGTGCGATCTCGTTCAGGCGGTTGGCGTGCTCCTGAGCGGCGTGATGCTTCCACAGCTTCACGTAGGCATGGGGATTGTGCTTGAATTCCGGCAGCTCGCACAGCGCCGTGCCATCCTTCTTGACAGGCAGGATGGTGCAGGCGGTAAAGTCGATGCCGATACCGATCACGTCCTGGGCATCGATGCCGCTTTCACGGATCACCTGGGGAATCGTTTTTTCCATGGCTTCGATGTAATCCCGGGGATACTGCAGCGCCCAGTCGGGGGGCAGCTTCTGACCATCCCACAGCGCTTCGTCCATCACGGCATGGGTGTAGGGCCACACAGCGGAAGCAAGCTCCCTGCCGGTTCCCACCTCCACCGCTACCGCGCGGCCGGATAGCGTGCCAAAATCCATGCCGATCGCATACTTGGCCATCGTTTTTTCGCTCCTTCAAGTTATTTCGTCAAACGGACCACATTCCAGCTCAGGCTGGGCAAAACGATGGTGAACCTGCCCTCATCCAGCTTGCCGCCCTTTCCCTGTCTGGGAGAAACGTTGTCCGGGTCTTCCTCGGTGTTGACGGCCTTCACATCATCATGGTGCAGCAGGGAATGCTCCACCTTCGTGAAGGTCCCAAAGTCCCTGAGGTCCACGGACATCTCGATGTCTTCCGCCATATCCTTATTGACGAAGAACAGCGTCACATTTCCGTCATCATCCATGGTGGCGGCGGCATCGACAAGCGGTACGCCGGTATACCTTTTGCCATCGTAAACGGGGGATTTCACCACCGGCAAAAGCGATGTGCCGCGGCCGAACTGGCTGGCCTGCGCAAGGGGCCAATAGATGGTCTGCGCCCAGGCCCCGCCGTTTTCCCTGGTGTGGATGGGGGCAATGGTGTTCACCAACTGCGCCATGCAGGCCACCTTCACCCGGTCGGCATTTTTGAGGAAGGTGATGAGCATGGAGCCTACCAGCAGCGCATCCTCAAAGTTGTATATGTCATCCAGCAGCGGCAGGGCCCGGCCCCAGCGGTCCAGCTTGTGCAGTTCCTGGTCCTTTTCACGGGAATGATACCATACATTCCATTCGTCAAAAGAAAGGTGAACCCTCTTATTTGAGTGTTTTTTTCCTTTGATGGAATCGCAGATGGCTACCACCGTCTTGATGAAATCGTCCAGATCCATAGTGCTGGCCAGGAAATCCGGCGTGTTGCTTTCGGGATTGCCATAATACCGGTGAAGGGATACGTAATCCACATGCTCATAGCACTCCTGCAGCATGGTAAGCTCCCAGTCGCCAAAGGTCTTCATCTGGCTGGAGGAGGAACCGCAGGCCACCACTTCGATGGAAGGATCCACCCATTTCATCATCTTGGCGCTCTCGTACGCTACGCGGCCATAATCATAGGCTGTTCTTTGCCCCATCTGCCAGGGACCGTCCATCTCATTGCCCAGGCACCAGAGCTTGATGTTCATGGGCTCCTCCTGGCCGTTTATGCGGCGCAGATCGGACCAGTAGGTTCCCTTGGGATGGTTGCAGTATTCCACCACATTCCTGGCCGCGTCCGGGCCGCGGGTGCCCAGGTTGACGGCATACATCACCTCGCTGCCGGCCTCCCTGGCCCAATTGTAAAACTCATGCAAGCCCACCTCGTTTGTCTCGGTGGTGAACCAGGCCAAGTCCAGCCGCTTGGGCCGGTCGCTGACCGGTCCGATGGAATCCTCCCAATGAAAGCCGGATACGAAGTTGCCGCCGGGATAGCGCACTACGGGGACATTCAGCTTGCGGACCAGTTCCATCACATCCTGACGGAAGCCATACTTGTCTGCCGTAGGGTGGCCTGGCTCATAAATGCCGCCATACACGCAGCGGCCCAAATGCTCCACAAAATTGCCGTATAACCGCTTGTCAACCGTACCGATGGCATAATCCCGGTCCAGAATCATAGTCGCTTTTTTCATAGTCCCAGTTCTCCTTTTATTATAGTTAAATTCCTTCAAAGGTCAACGCCGCCACGGATGTGGCAGGCAAATGGAATGCAACTTCCGTGCCCAGGGGTTCCACCGTCACGGCCACGTTTTCCAGCGGCCTGATCTTCACCCGTCCGGGACTGTCAAAGGTATTTTTGGCATGCATATCATCTGCCAGCACCTGCGCCGTTTGCAGCCGGTAGGCTTTTCCATCCAGCCGCATCCTGACGGGGGTGCTTTGCGCGGCATGGAAATTGGCGATGGTGATATGCACGTTGCCGTTTTCATCCATGGAGGCGGATTCGCTGATGCGCTCCATTGTGCCATAGGCAGTTTCGATGGTTTCATTTTCTGCCGATGTATGGATCAGACGATTTTCCTGATGGACCTTGAACAGATCAAACACATGATAGGTAGGCGTCAGGACCATGTCTTCCCCGTCGGTCAGGATCAGGGATTGCAGCACGTTCACCGTCTGGGCCAGATTGGCCATGCGCACGCGGCGGCTGTGCTTGTTGAACAAATTCAGGTTCATGGCTGCCACCATGGCATCCCGCATGGTGTTCTGCTGATACAAAAAGCCCGGATTCGTGGCCGGTTCCACGTTGTGCCAGGTACCCCACTCATCCACGATCAACCCCACCCGGCCCTTGGGATCGAATCTATCCATGATGGCCCCATGGTTTTTCAGCAGAGTTTCCTTAAAGGAGGACTGATACAGCGTCTTGTAATACAGTATCTCATCGAACTCCGTGGCGCTGCCCTTGTCTTCCCACAGGCCGGT
>JAEWWY010000350.1 GCA_023458835.1 Bacillota bacterium | reverse complement strand
GGATAATCCTTTTATGGAGGAAGGCGGATTTACCCCCATTCTGGCCATCGACGTATGGGAGCACGCTTACTACCTCAAATATAAGAACCTCCGGGCGGATTACCTGAAAGCCTTCTGGAATGTGCTGGACTGGAACGAAGTGGTCAAGCATTACAAGGCGGCCCGCGCCGGGAAATAAAGAATTCTGCCGGGAAGATGAAATCTTGTTTTCCCTGCATTGTGAACCAGCCCATGCATGATAAGGCCTGTCCAAAATGGCATTAACAAAAAGCTCTTATGAAGGCCGGCGTGACATTACACCATGCCGGTCTTCGGCTTTTGCTGTGTTATCTCCTGCTCGGCTTCAATATACAACATGTTTTCAGTTTGCCATTGCGCATACAGCAATATCATTTTCGCACGCATCATTTCTGCGTTTTCTTCCCTTGTGCTGTCAAGCTCGCAAGTGTGCCTGTAATGCCATTAGAACAAAATGATATAAGCCTTTTGATATACTCCGCTTCCCCGTTATGACCAATATTGATCATAACGGGATATGTCCATTATACGGCATAATGTTAAAAAGTAAAGGGGTGAGTGAATTGATTTCATATGCTCCGCTATGGAAAACAATGAAGATAAAAGGCGCAACAACTTACACACTAAGGAATAAGGGCAAAGGTGAAAATATCAGTGGTTCAACAATACTTAGATTGCAAAACGGTGAATCGGTTTCTACCAACACACTGAACACGCTTTGCAAGATTCTTGACTGCAAATTATCCGATATAGCCGAATATATACCCGACTGACATTTCCTGTATGAGGGCCATCATGGAATCATGGAGGAAAGCCCCGCATGTTTGAGCCGGGTGAGGGGGAAGGTAAGAAAGGATGTGGAAGCTAAAAAAGTCTATACCGGGAGGAACATCTTTTGCACAGGTATTTTGAAGGCTGGTACTTCAAGCAGCAGGGAGCGCAGGGGACGGTGGCACTGATACCCGCCATGCATACGGATGATCGGGGCAATCATTCAGCCTCCATACAAATCATCACGGACGATTCTGCCTGTTGCGTGGAGGTGCCATGGGATGCGTTTCGCGCGGACAGGCATAGGATGCGCATCATCGCGGCAGGGAGCCTGTTTTGCGCAGACGGTATCAAGCTTGATATCCGTACCGATGAACTGATAGCGCAGGGAAGCGTATCCTTCGGCCCGCTTTCGCCTATACGGTATGATATCATGGGCCCATTTCGGTATGTGCCTTTCATGGAATGCGTCCACAGCGTATTCAGCATGGCGCACAAGGTGGATGGCCGCCTCACGATCAATGGAAAAGAGTATGTGTTTGGGAATGATCTTGGCTATATGGAGGGGGACCGGGGCCGGTCCTTCCCCAAACGGTATGCGTGGACGCAGTATACCTGGAGAAAAGAATCGTTCTGTTCCCTGATGCTATCCGTTGCAGACATCCCCTTCCTTGGAATGTGCTTTACGGGCGTGATCGGCATTGTGCTACTGGACGGAAGGGAATACCGGCTGGCAACATACCTTGGGGCGAAGGCCGAACATGCCGGTGATGGGGAAATCGTGATCAGGCAGGGCAAATACACGCTTTTCGCAAAACGTTTGGAAGGAAACAGCATGATGCTTCACGCTCCCGTTCTTGGCAGTATGACGCGCTTGATCCGTGAAGCTCCTTCCTGCCGGGTGCATTACCGCTTTATAAAGGATGGGGAAATCCTGCTTGACACAACTGCGGATCATGCTGGATTTGAATACGAATACGATACTTAAAAAGGGCTGCCATGTATTACGGCCGTACGCATCGCAAGGTGCGCCGGCTGTTTTCTTTTACGTATGATGGCATTGCTGCTATTTCAAGGCACCCGACCTGTCTACCGGAATAGAATGGAATTGTACACCATGCCTTTTAAGGCATGGGCGAACGATCAACTGCGGAAAGGGCGAAAGCTGTGAACGGCCTGATCATAAGCCCCAATGCCGTTAAGCTGCGCATGGGGGGCTTTGGAAAGCCGGAACAAGACATTCCCCCGATCCCGATCGCTACCGACGGCCAGGGGAGGATGATCCTGTCTCCCGAGCTTGACCTGCAGGTGCAAAGCAATGGCTTGGACATACGGCCGCTTGTTGAAAGCAGTGACAGCGTGACTGCCACTGCATCAAATCTCTTCATAAGAGGGCTTGACGGTGTCCAGGACAGCCTGAGCTTCAATAGGGAAGCGTCGGTAGCTGCCAATCAGACAAGTTCGGTTCCAATCCTCAGCACCGTGTATTTTCTTCCGACCGATACAGGCGCGTACCGCCAAAATACTTTTTATGTAAGAAATACGGGGCTTGTTTCCGTTGCCGTAACGGTCACGCTGGAGATTGCCCCGGTGAACGACAGCGCCTATTATGTAACCGACAGCTCCTCATTCAGCCTGGTAGGCGGGAATACGCTTGTGCTTTCACCCACAAGGCTGATGAGGTACGCGCGTGTCCGCGTATCTGCTCTTCTTTCTCTTGCCACTGTGACGGTGTATTACTTTGGCAGGGCATAAATACGGCAGTGCAAAATCTTCGATAACCAAGGGTAGGTGAGCATATGAACAACCTGGTCTTCAACAATACCGCCGAGAAGCTGAACGCAACCTTCTTCGGTGTGTTCGGCAGCGAATACAAGCCGGTGGCCGTGGATGAGGACGGCCTGTTCCTGTTTTCCCCCTTAAGCATCATCACCGTGACAGCTACCGATTTTGATATACGCAGCCTAAGCTATACCTTGGATTCGGTGACGGTGACGGCCACCAACCTTGATATCAGGGACCTAAGCGGCACGCAGGATTCCGTAGCTGTGAGCAGCATGGGATTTGTGGAACAGAGCGTGACCCAGACGGTATCCGCCGGCACGACCAGTTTGCTGACACGGGATATCTCTCCTTACAGCGAAAACAGTTACTTTATCAGGAATACGGGCGGCGCTACCATTACAGTGACGGTGCAGATCGCGCCGGTGGATGATGCGAGCTTTTATATCAACCATACCACACCGCAAACCGTAGCTACAAGCAGCAATGCGGTAGCGGCCGTCACCGTACCGATGAAGTTTGCGCGGCTTAGCGTACAGGCTTCCACCAACACGGGAATTGTGGCCTACTACAATGGACGTGCCTGATGGCGGCAGGAAAGGAGTGAACTGAGGAAATGTCGCTTTTTCATTATGCCTGCGATGCAGTGCATGTACTGCAGGACAAACCGGATCAAAGTGATCCTTTATCGACCGTTGTTTTTGTCGGTATATCGGAAGGGGGTTCCCCCAATGATGCGGCGCATACCACACGCGGACAGTATATCGGTTTATTGCAATTTCCGCCGCTGAGGCTGCCTGAGCATCAAGACATCGCGTCCGTCCGCCTGTGCATGCTGGCCTATTCATCCACTCCCCATATCATGCGGATAGGGGTATATCAAAACTTGGCGCTGTTTGAAGGAAAAACGGTAAATTATCGGACCAGGCCGGCAGTCGCGCCCCTCCCTCTTGCCGTTTTGCAGATCGGGCCGGATTGTCAGCCGAGCTATGTGACATGTGATTTGAATATGCTTTTCAAGGACCGCTCGGGTTATTTGCCTGGCTTTGGCCTTTCCCTCAGATCCATTGATCAGCAAGGCGGCATGGTTGCTTTTTATGCTCAGAATGAGGCGTACCAACCATATTTGGAAATCGCCCTAAGCCCCCGGGAAAGGGAGAAACGGCCTTGCGGCCCGGAAGAAAGCCTCGTGGAGAATATATTCACAGAGCGTGTATTTGAATTGTGCGGTCAGGAGCAGATGTTGCATACACCTGTTCTTTGTACGGCAAGCGCCAAGGTCATTACCTTTTTTGTAAGGAACGAGGGGATATATCCGTTGGATTTTCGTTTGCAGATCAGCCCGAATGGAAGGGAATTCCTTAATGATAACCAGAGCTTCAGCCTGAGGGCGGGGGAGATGAAGGCGGCTACGCCTTATCTGTTTGGCAAATTCATGCGCGTATGCCTGAATCCTTCCCAAAGCGGGCAGGGTATCGCCGCCCGTGTCTGGTGCCAGGCACAGACGAATAACTACATGGTGAGGGGCGATTTGCAATCATCATCAGGCCCGCCGGACAACGGTACCCTTGCCATGTCACTCTCCGGTGCTTTTTCCCGCTAAGCACCGGACCGAAAGGAGAAGACCATGAACAACCTCGTTTTCAATACAACTGCCAGTGAGCTTCGAACGTCCATGTATGCGCAGGGGCCGGGGAATGATTTTAGGCCGCTGCAATTGGATGCATCGGATAACTTATTGGTTAGCGGTACCATTGCCGTATCGGAGATTACGAACCCCATCACAATTGCCAATGCGACGCTGACGGTAGCCGGCACGGTGACGGTATCGGAGATCACAAGCCCTGTGACCATCGGCAACGCGACGCTGACGGTGGCCGGTTCGGTGACGGTATCGGAGATCACAAGCCCTGTGAC
>JAEWWY010000349.1 GCA_023458835.1 Bacillota bacterium | reverse complement strand
CATATTCCCGCATGCGGTCCAGCGCGGAACGGAAGGTTGCCTTGATCTCCGCAAATCCGTCCTGCCAGCACCAGAGCCAGACAGGGTCGATATGGGCGTTGCCGATCATGTGGAGCGTTTTTTGCTTCATGTGCTTTTCCCCCTATACAAGCGTGCGGCGCAAAGCCGGCCCGCCATATTGATCAGTAGCGGTAGGTTTGGTCAAATGCCTTGAACCAGGGCGTATAATATATGCCAAAGCTGCGCTTCAGGCAATCCAGCCGGACGTCGGCATCGCCAAGCAGCATGGCCGGGCAATGCCCGAACACATAATGGTCATAATGCCTTGCGCACAAAACGTCAAGGCTGCGCCGCCACGCTTCTTCGTCGGAGCCTGCCTGAAGGCTGAACCCGCCGTGAAGCGTATCGCCGGCGATCAATGTAATCGTGCCCGCGCCGCTTAATATAAAGCAAACCCCGCCGGGCGTATGGCCGGGGGTATGAACAGCTTCCAGGGTAAAATGAGGATCGTCTATCACCACGCCGGGCAGGATAGGCGCGGCCACCGGGCAGGGCGGAAATACCCGGCCATATAAAAGTCCGGCCGTGGTCTTCATGGGATCCCCCGCTTCCACGCAGCCGGCATCCGCTGGGTGGAGGTGCAGGGGCACATAATAATCCCGCAAAAACAGGGATGCCGCTCCCACGTGATCATAGTGGCCGTGGGTAGCCAGGATGGCCTTGATCCCGGCAGGATCAAAGCCCAGCGCGCGGATATTGTCAACGATGCGGCCGTATCCCTCCACCGTGCCGCAATCGATTAAATACAATCCTTTTTTGCCTTCCAGCAGATAGGCCGTGGCATCTGTGGTATGGCTCAGCCCCGGGCCGGCCACCTGATAAAAATGAGGAAGAAGTTTCATGCAAAAGCAGCCTCCAAGAAAATTGATCCACCATCCATGATAGCAAAAATATGCGGCAAGCGCCATCTAAAAAAGGGGCGGGCCTCAAACCCGCCCCCGCATGCTTTTTGGTTTACAGGCCTTTCAGCTCGGGGTACTTGTCCTTCACTTCCGCCTTGAAAGCATCAATGATCTCCTCGTTTGTTTTGCCTTCCTGCAGGCCGTTGTTCACATGCTTGCCGAACAAGTTCTGCAGGTCCCGGGTGTACTTGTCGGGGCGGATGTCGGCGATAGAAGAGCTGATGCTGTCATAGGTTTTGAGAATGTTCTGGCCGCCGAACTTTTCGTTGCTGTAATATTCGCCCTTTAAGGCCAGCACCAATTTGTTGGCGGGCATCTGGTTGTTGGTGTCCAGGTTGGCGGTTTGATATTCCACGGTGGTAATGAACTTCAGGAATTCGGCGATGAGTTCCTTCTTTTCACTGTTGGCATACACAGCGCGGTAGGTGCCGCCTTCATAGGACGTTTTGGGGGGCTTGGCCACGCCGATGTTCCCGGTGTTCTTGTCCCAGTTGGTAAAGAAGTCCCAGGAGGGCATCACGCGGATCAGCAGGGAGCCTTCGTTCCACGCCGTCGCCCATTCCCCGCTCCAGGAACCCAGGTTGGCAACGGCCCCGGACTCGTGGAACTTGCGCATGGTGGCCAAAAGGTCCAGCCAGCCCTGGTCGATGGAGAACTCCCCGTCGCGCACAAAGGGTGTCAGGCTGTAGCCTTCGACCTTGACCATTTCCGACAGGTTGGGCCAGAGCCATACCTTGCCTTCGGAGCGGGCCTTGATATCCAGGGCCGCCTCCAGGATCTTGTCCCAGTCGGAGAGCTTTTCGCTGATCTCCGCATCGTCATCGGTGCCCAGCCACTCTTTCATGGCGCTGCGGTTGTACCAGAAGGCAACGGGGCTTACGTTGTCGCAAATGCCCTTCAATACGCCGCTGGAATCCCGGCCAAAGCTGATGGCCCAGGGATAGTAATCCTTGCCGATGTCGGAAAGGCCCATTTCCTCCAGGTTCTGAATCAGGGGGCTGTCCAGGAACTTGTAAACGTAGCCTTCCTCCAGATCGAACATGTCGGGAACGCCTTCGCTGGCGGTCAGGGTATTGAGTAGCTTGGTTTGATACTCATCCCCGCCAAACACTTCCAGGTTGATCTTAATGCCGGGATATGCGTTTTCAAACTGCTCCTTGATAAAGGGAGCCTGGTCAAAGAATGTCCACCAGGTGAATTCCCCGGTGAGCGTTTCGGCCGAGGAGATGGCCGGCATCAGCGCCAGGGCCATCATCAGGCACAGGGTAAGGGCCAACAGTCTTTTCATATGGAAACCTCCTTATTATTCAGCGGAATGCTTCCGCCTGGAGTCAAGGGAAACCTAACCTTTGATGGCGGCGCCTATGGCGATCTTTTCCATGATGACCTTGTTGGCCAGCAGGAAAATCACCAGCAGCGGCGCCACCGAGATGAGAATGCCCACATACTGCGCCCCGTAATCCGCGGTGCCGGCGCTGGTTTTCACGGAAGCCAGCAGCACCGGCAGCGTCAGCATGGAACCCTTGTTCAGGATCAGAAGGGGCATCAGGTAGCTGTTCCAGCTTCCGATAAAGCTCATGACGCCCTGGGTGACAAGCGCCGGCAGCATGCAGGGCAATACGATGCGGTGAAACAGGGGCAGCTCCCGGCATCCGTCGATGAGGGCGGCCTCGATCAGCTCGTTGGGCAGGCCGCCGTCCAGATACTGCTTGAAGAAGAACACGGCAAAGCAATTGGCGATGGATGGGATGATCAGCGGCCAGTAGGTACCGGTGAGCTTCAGCGCCTGCATCTCCCGGAAAAAGCCGATGACGCCAAGCTGGCCCGGGATCATCATGGTCACCATGATGACGGTGAAGAGGGGGCCCCTGCCTTTAAAGGAAAACTTGGCGAAGCCGTAGGCCGTCATGGAGGCGAAATACAGGCACAGGCTCATGCTGGCGCAGGCCAGGAAAAAGCTGTTGAGAAAGCCCCGCCAAATATCCTTGTTCTGCTGCATGCGCTCATAATTGCGCATGAACTGATCGCCCGGCAGAAGATTGACCGTAGAGGTGATGTGGAACGCGTCGTGAGTGGAGGAGATCAGCATGGTGAAAAACGGGAAGAAGGAAATCAGGGCAACGAACAGCAAAACGGCATAGATCAGCATGTGCCAGAAAAAACGCCGCACCCTTTCAGGGGATAGGGGGAGGCGGGCCTTGCCTGCCGCCTGGGTATGCATCATTATGACTCACCTCCCTTGCCCCGGGTGGCCCGCAATGCGATCACAGAGAAAACCGCGATGATCATAAAGATGCCGTAGGCGATGGCGGCGCCATACCCGAACTGCCAGCGCTTGAAGGCGCTTTCATACATGTACAGGACCATGGTGCGGGTGTAGTCGGCCATGCCCTCCGGGAACATTTTGGGCACGTCGAATATTTGAAGCCCGCCAATGATGGAGGTGATCATGATGTACAGCAGCATGGGCTTTAACAGCGGCAGCGTAATGGAAACCGTTTTGCGCAAGGCGCTGGCGCCGTCCACCTCGGCAGCTTCGTACACATCCTGGCTGATGGAGTGCAGCCCGGCAGTCAGGAATATGATGTTGTAGCCAAAGTTCTGCCAGCAGATGGCGATGCCGATGACCATGCGCACCAGGATCGGCTGGCGAAGGAAGTCCACAGGGGCATGCAATAGCTTGAGTGCCGTAAAAAGGTTGTTGACGGCCCCGCCGGGAAAGCTGAAAAGCATATTGAACAAAAGGCCCACGGTGATGGGGGTAACCAGGTTGGGAAAATAGTAGACGCTGCGCAGCATAGTGCGGCCCTTTACCCAGCGCTCGTTCAGGATCAGCGCGAGGATCAGCGCGATGGTAAGCTGGGGGATGATGGAGAACAGCCAGATGACAATGGTATTGCCCACATAGCTGTAAAAGTAGTTGGATGTAAACAGGCGGACATAGTTGTCAAACCCCGTAAATGTCATGCCCTTGCCGCTTAGGGGATCGGAATCGGCAAAAAAGCTGATGCTCAGAGAGCTCAAAATGGGGTACAGGCTGAAAACAAGATAGACGATAAAGAATGGCAGAATAAACAGATACGCCATCTTCTGGCGCTTGGCAGTCAGCATGCCGCTCCTCCTTCCATTGTGCCCCCGGTTGCTTCCGGGGCTTCCTCACGGGCCCGGGCGCAGGAGTCACGGACCATAAGCCTGGGCTGAAGGTAGATGGAGGCGGGCGTTGCTAGCGGGTCCCGCAGCCTGCCCATCAATTGCCGGACCGCCATCTGCCCCATCTGCAAAAACGGCTGGCGCAGCGTGGTGATGCAGGGGGAAGCATACTGCAAAAGGGGACTGTCATCGAACCCGGCAACAGACACATTCTCCGGCACGCCCAGACCGGCAGCCTGCAGCGTCCGTGCCGCGCCAAAGGCGCAGAATTCATTGGATCCGATCAAGGCGGTATACGGCTCCCCGCGGGCCGCCAGTTCCTCCACGGCGGCCCTGCCGCCCTCCACAGACCAGGGGACATCCGCCACAAGGCTTTTCCGATAGGGAAGCCCGCAATTGGCAAGGCCCTGCCTATAGCCCTCCAGCCGGCTTAAGGCGGCCGGCATCACCTCGGGCCCGTTCAGGTAGGCGATGCGCCGGTGGCCCAGGCTGTGCAAATAGCTTACAAGCTCGCTGATCCCAAGCCGGTTATCCACATCCACATGGGAGACGCCCGAATGATCGGCCCGCGAACCCAGCAGCACCACCGGCAGGCCCGTTGCGGCGATGGCGGCAATATCCTGGGCATCCCGTTGCCTGAAGGTGGCAAAAACGATCCCGTCCACCTGGCCCTGGGCAAACAGCGAAAGAAAATCCGATTCCCGGCGGTTGCAGTTGGCGCGGCTGAAAAAATTGCATACGTATTGATTTTGATTGGCCACGTCCTGGATGCCCTGCATGATCTCGGCATAAAAGTACATGGAAATGTCGTCAAAGACGACGCCGATGACGTTTGTTTTCGCCTGCACCAAACGGCGGGCATTGATGTTGGGCGCATATTGCAGGGATTCGATGGCCGCCTCGATGCTTGCGGCGGTTTTCTTTTTTACGGTACCGCCGGTCAGGTACCGGGAAACGGTGCTCTTTGAGGTGCCTGCCAGTTCTGCAATATCGATGATCGTCGCTGCCATACCGCGCACCCCTTTCATAATTAGGAACGTTCCCAGTCTTTCTATGCAATACATTATCACAAATATACAGCGGTGTCAACCGATATGAAAAGGCTATTTTGGCATATTCAGCCGAATCCTTCCCGATTGCTTCCTTGGATGAATAAGTAACGTTCCCGCTATAAAGGCGCTTGTTCCGATAGCATAAAGCAGGACGCGTTCCCGGATATTCACCGTGCAAAAAACAGGCGGACGAACGCAGTTCGCCCCTACGGCGCAGAGAGCCGGTTGGCTTTTCTTCCGGCTGCCATATGGTCCAGTAGAGAAGCCAGCAGATCCCAATCAGATGTAGGGGCGAACTGTGTTCGCCCGCCTGTACCGGCATCCGCCCGTCTCTCCTGCCATCTTCCCCTTCGCACTCCGTCCTCCTGAGGGCCGTGCCCGAAGGATCTTTCGCTGAAAACACTATCCCAAAGAAAAGATCCTTCGGGCTTCGCCCTCAGGAGGACACGGGAGCGGCGCTTGGTTTGTCGCCCTGAAGGCAAGCGATCCATGTTCCCAAATATTCATTATACAAAAAACGGGCGGACGAACGCAGTTCGCCCCTACGGCGCAGAGAGCCGGTTGGCTTTTCTCTCGGCTCTCATATGCTCCGGCAGTGAAGTCAACAAACACCTGGCGCCGTAGGGGCGATTATCAATCGCCCGCTCCGCCGCGGCAAGATGTATCTCCGAAATCATGCGATATACACCAACAGGCTTTTTACCTGCCAAGGGTGAAGGGCCGCGCGGAAGGACTCCTGCCCGGCTGCCTGCTTTTCCCCCATCGGCCGCCCCAGGTGGTCGGCCTCCTGATAAAACCTGCAGCCCGGCAGGGTAACAGCTATTTCGCCGGCCCGGCCGCCGCACTCCATGAGCCTTATCAGAAAACAGTTTTCCCGGTCCGTGCCCCGAAGGGTATTTACAAAAATATGATCGGATTCCGCCCGCATCAGCATTCCGCCTTCATTGGCATTCAACGCCTCCGGCACCTGATCGCGAAATTCCTGATAGCTCATGCGCTGTGCGTACAGCCCCTGCCGCGCGGCCCAGCCGAAGGCGAAGGCTTTTTCAAAGGGGATAGCTTCGGCGGAGGTAATGCTGTAGCGCAGGACAAACACCCCGCCCTGGCGTCCAAGGTAATTGCAGCGCCAGTAATTGTTCAGAACATAGGAGTAAAGGCTGCCCCCACGCACAGGCAGGCCGCTTTTCCACAGCCCCTTTACCGGTTGGTTCACTGTGAACAAAAAGGCGTCGGGGGATGCGATCTGTATATCGCATCCGCTGTCCCTTACCAGCATGGAGGTCTGCAAGGGAAGCCATTCCCGGCACGCGCCGGGGAGAACATCCTCCTGCCAGTCGACCCAGCCCACCTGGCTGTCGCTTAAAACAGGCACGTCCGCACCCGCCTGCAGGGGAAAGGCGACATATACGGCTTCCGGCGCATCCGTGGCATGCTTTTCGTATTCCCAGCAGATATCCAGGTGCTTTTGCCCCCTTTGCAGGGAAAAGGTCACCGTGGCGCGGCCCAGCACCGCCTGGCCCGAAATGATAGCCCGGACGCCCACCGGCGTTTCTTCCGCCTTCCAGCTTTCGGGAAAGAAGCCGTCCGCCACATGGGCCCCGGTTTGTGAATACCCGGCATGGTTGCCCAGCAGCGTGCTTCCCCTGCCGCCCCTTGCATACAGCAGCCGGCCCAGGCCCTGCCCATCCAAACACAGCTCCCGGTTCAGCTCCTTGTCGAACAGGGATGTAACCCATCCGGCCTCGGCATCGACAATGACCTTATAATATTCATTCTCCAGCAGGATCTGCCGACTTATATCCAGGGAACGGGCCGTGCCGCCCATATCCCCCTCCCGGCGCGGGCGCAGGGGGAAGCGCCTGTACGACAGGGGCGGAATTTCCGGAAACAGTATTTCCGCCGCCACCTGGGTGGATGTTTCCCGCATTTTCCGCCACGGGACCTCCCGTCCATCGAGCATACAGACCGTTTCGCCGTTTCCGAACTCCACTTCCGCCAGAGCGCCCAGGGGGAAGCTGTAGGGATTGTAGACCACCACTTCCCTGCCCTGGTTGTTCCACAAAAGGCTCAGCCGTGTGGCCCCGCGCAAAAGCAGCTTTTCCCGCAAATCAAACGCCTGGGCGGCCATGTGCTCCTTTACCCGCCATTGGTCCCGCTGCAAAAGCGCATCCGGGTCGCTGCCGGATAAGAACGCGCCCCAGGTATGCTCGTCATACAGCAGCACCTGCTTCCATGCCTGGGCGTACTG
>JAEWWY010000348.1 GCA_023458835.1 Bacillota bacterium | reverse complement strand
TTTCAGGACTCCAGGTTCGGGGATTACATCCCCGCACCCTGGGCTAACGGCCGGAAAAAAGTGTAAGGAAAGCTTGCTCCGCAAGCGCCCCGCGCACCCGGCAAAGCCGGGCGACACGATTACAATTGAAGGGGTTCCACCCCTTCAATGCATCCCTGGAAACCTCTTCCCCTTTTGTCTACAGTCTGATGCATATCCTGGGGTGCGTATAAAACAGGAGGAGGGTTTACCATGCGTTCGGTAATGGTGATGTTCGATTCCCTCAACCGCCACTATCTGCAGCCCTACGGCTGCGATTTCACAAAAACGCCCAATTTCCTGCGGCTGGCCGCCCATACCGTCCAGTTTGATACCTGCTACGCAGGCAGCCTGCCCTGCATGCCCGCCAGGCGGGAAATGCACACGGGGCGCTATAATTTCTTGCACCGCTCCTGGGGCCCCATCGAGCCCTTTGACGATTCCATGCCCGATATCCTCAAAAACGGCGGCGTGCACACGCACCTTGCCAGCGATCATACCCATTACTGGGAGGATGGTGGCGCGACGTACCATAACCGGTATACCACCTGGGAAAACTTCCGGGGCCAGGAGGGCGACCCATGGATGGGCGTTGTAGGCGGCGTGGACATGCCCAAAAACCTGATGGAGTTCAAGGGCTACCGGAAAAAGCTTTTTTTACAGGACGGCGTAAACCGCAGCTACCTGAAGGACGAGGCGGCGCATCCGCAGACCCGTACATTCGATGCCGGGCTGGCCTTCATCCAAACCAACGCGGGCAAGGACGGCTGGTTCTTGCAGATCGAGACCTTTGATCCCCATGAGCCGTTTTTTTCCTATGAAAGATACAAGGCGCTGTATCCCCACGAATATGAAGGCAGGCAGTTCGACTGGCCGGATTACGCGCCCGTCCGGGAAAGTCCCCGGGAGGTCCATCACGCGCGCATGGAATACGCCGCGCTGCTATCCATGTGCGACGCGTCCCTTGGCCGCGTGCTGGACCTGTTTGACCGGTATGACCTGTGGAAGGATACGCAATTGATCGTATGCACCGACCATGGCTATCTGCTGGGTGAGCACGGCTACTGGGCCAAAAACTACATGCCGCAGTATGAGCAGATCGTTCACCTGCCGCTGTTTATCTGGGACCCGCGGGCGGGCATACAAGGCGTCCGCCGCAAGGCGCTTGCGCAGACCATTGACCTGCCGGCCACGGTCCTTTCGGCCTTTGGCTTTGAACTGCCCCGGGATATGCAGGGGCGTGATTTGCTGCCTGTCCTCCTTGAGGACAAGCCGGTACGGGATGCCGCGCTGTTTGGCATCCACGGTGCGCACGTATGCATCACCGACGGGCAGCGCGTTTACATGAAGGCGCCCAAAAACGCCGAAAACGCGCCCCTGTACGATTATACGCTCATGCCCACCCACATGGCCTGGATGTTCACCGCCGCGGAGGTCAAAACGATGGAGAAGGCGCCGCCCTTTGATTTTACAAAAGGGTATCCCCTGATGCGCTTCACCACGGGCGGCGGCCATTTGCTTTTTGCCCCCCATGAAACTCATGACCTGCTGTTTGACCTGGAAGCGGACCCCGGCCAGGAAACGCCCCTTGTGGACCCGACGGCTCAGCAGGCCGGTTCCCTGCGGGAGAAGATGATCGCTTTGATGCGGGAAAACGACTGCCCGCGGGAACAGTTTATGCGGCTTGGGCTGTAATGGCATCCCACGTTCCGATCCGGCGCCGCTTGCACCGCCCCGGGATATCCCGGAGCGGTGACGGCTCATGCGCCGGCTTCGGCGCACCATTTGAGAATATCCGGGTATAAGTCGGCAACGGTTTCTCCTGCTTCCCGCCCTTCATACAGCTCCCACAGGCTTTTGTGGAACCGGCCGAACAAACGGAAGCCCCTGCGGTTCATTGTATCTACCGTTGCCTGCTCTATCTGTTTGAAGCTGTCCGTATCATAGGCATCATGGGCATAGAGCAAAAACGTACCCCATGTCATGTACTCGTTGAATGTAAGCGCAGCCCGGTCATACCCGGGCTTGTCTTTCCATTTGAGCAGGTCCTTGAACGCGCCTGTAACCAGATGAATATACCTGTTTGACATGGGGTTGACGTAGTTGTGATCGATCTCCGTAAAAAGCATCTGTGAGACCAGGCCTTCCCGCACCGGGCCCGAAGGATACTTCTCCATGGAAAGAATGGCCGGCGAGGAAACGAACAGAACGATCTCATCAAAATCATTGTTTGTGTCCTCATAATGGAACGTATTATGGGATCCGCCCGTAAGCGGGGACAGGATGATCTTATACGAATCGTAATGCTGGGGGAACTGCCGCTCCAGCCAGTTCCACATCCTTTGTACGGGCATTGCACGGACCAGCGCGGCATGCTGCCGGTATAGCGCCCCGTGCTCTTTATAAAATTGCCGGAAGCCGCTTGCTTTTGCAAAATCCTGCAATTCCTTGAGAAACAAGGTGCCATACCGTTCATTGATATAGTCGCTTGCGCATGTTCCGCCGGCCACGATTTGATCTTCCCGGAAGCCATAGATAAACAAATTCCTTACATTGGAATAGCCAAGCTTTTCATTGGCGGTTTTGATCCTGCTTACGGCCGGATGATCCTGATACTTGGAAAAGTGTGAAATGACATCCTGATAATAGGGCGTTTGCCGGTTTGTGAACGCCGGGGCCTGATCCTCCGCCTCCGACAGAGCTGTGACGATATGGAGCAGTTCATAAACCTCGGGAATTTCCACGCTGATTGCGTTTTGCCTGTCCTGTCTGTAGGATGGCGTGAATTGAACCGGAATCGTTATGGATACTTTGGCATTAGCCCTTTTCATCTGCCCATACAGTGAAGCCGCCAGAACCGCCATGAGGAATACCGCTGCAATCAGCCACGCCCTTTTCTTGAGCCGCATATTGTTTCCTTTACCATCCGTCCAAATGTCTGCGTTTCTTGCCTTCACGCTAGAGCTTCCGGGCCTCCCCGGCCTGCCGCCATACGCTGGATATATCCCCTACGGGAAGCCAATCATCCATATTGCCATATCCATCCCTGCTGACAGCAAACGGTTCAACCGCCAGCGGCTTTTCCACTTCGATCAATACCAGATACCGTTTGCCGCTCCAGCGCTTTATTTGCTCATTGGTAAGCCGCAGCTTGGCCTGCCGCTCAAGAAGGATTTTTTCCGACTCCTCCGGCGTCAGCTTTTCAGATTGAAACACATCCTTCACCGCGGCGCGGCCCCTTACCAGGCCGTCGCCGTTGTTTTCCACGAACCAGAGCATATCCCCGGCATGCACCCTTCCATAAGGCAGCTTCCTGCCGGCGGCGCCCCTTATCATCATGCTTTTTTCATCCGCAAAAAGCTTGTTCAGCTCCTTTGCCTTGGCATCAAGATACACGACATGATCCATGATATACATCCTTTCCTGTGAATGCCGACAGCAGCAAAACAACGGCCAGCGCGCCTGCCGCCCCGGCCAGCCCGGATGAGGCGCCCGGGAATACCGATGACAGGAACAGATAGCGCTGGCCGGCACACCATATCAGCCCGGCCAGCAGGGCGATGGAAAAGCCCGCCTTCGCCAGGCGCAAACAACGGGTTCCCAGCTTTAGGGGCGCAAAACGGCGCGTGCCGGAAAGGAGGCCTTCCGCCAGCCCCCAGGCCTGCCACAGCGCTATGAACAAGATTGCGCCGGTCAGCGCCCATAGCGCGTATTCTCCCCAAATGATCCGGCTCATTCCCGGCGGAGGCAGGCCGCTCCATTTCGCCCAATCACTTAGGAGACAGGCGATGAAGGGCCAGCTCCGCTGGCTGTTTGTAAGGATCACGATGCCGTCGCCCGTTTCAGGAACAGCGTGAAAATGCGTCATCCAGCCGGTGCCCTGCCCGCCATGGGAGATGGCGCGCTCCCCGCCGGGGAGATTCTCCAGATAACAGCCCATCCCGTACGCGTCGAAGGCCAGGCTGTACAGGCCCAGATCATATACCGCCGGCGTATACATCATGGCGATGCTTTCCGGGCTGAGCACCTGCTGATCCGAGCCCTTCATGCCGGCGGCAACGAACGCGGCCATATCTCCGGCGGATGCGAAAAGCCCGCCGGAACCCCTTTCCGGATAGACGTACACCGGAACAGCCTTGCCCGAAAGATCATACCCCAGGGGCACCGGCGGCTGGAGATCCCCGCTCCATACAAAGGTGGCATGGTCCATGCCCAGGGGGAGCAGGACCTCCCGCCGCATGTATTCCGCAAAATCGCGGCCCGTGACCTGCTGTATCAAAAGCTCCAGCAGGTTATAGCCTGTGTTGGAG
>JAEWWY010000347.1 GCA_023458835.1 Bacillota bacterium | reverse complement strand
CAACGGCGCTGGCGGTGTCATGGCAGGCAGTGTTGTACACCATCACCGGAGGGATATCCAATTCCCTGCACAAGGCGGGGTCCAGCAGGCCGCAGGGCACGCCGGGCCGCACCACGGGCGGAAAGATATCCGGCGGCAGGTGAAGCTTTTCCAATATCTCATGGGACCAGTTGTTTTCCCGCGCGTGTATCAGCTCCGTGGTGGAGGCCATGGTGTATTCCGCCTGCTTTGCGCCTGTCAGAAAGTAGGCGATCAAATTGGGCATGGGCAACAGCACTGCTGACCGGCTGAGCAGCTCCGGGCGGTCCTTTTTCAGCGCGGCCAGTTGGAAGATGGTGTTGATGGGCATGTGCTGGATGCCGGTGATGCCATAGAGCGTTTCCTTTGGAATGCGCTCAAACACCCAGGGCACAGCCGCCTCCGTGCGCAGGTCCCGGTAGTGGACGGGGTTTTCCAGCAGGTACCCTTTTTCATCCAGAAGCCCGAAATCCACGCCCCAGGTGTCCAGGGCTACGCTTTCATAAGCTCCGGCCTGGCGGGCCTTTTGAAGCCCGGTATGGATTTCGTGCATGAGCCTTGGAAAATCCCAGTACAGCGTGCCGTGAAGCCGCACGGGCACATTGTCGAAGCGGTGGACCTCCCTCAGGGAAAGGCGCTCGTTTTTAAGCGTTGCCAGCATGGCGCGGCCGGAGGATGCTCCCAGGTCAAAGGCCAGGACGGTGCGGGCCATAGGCCTCCCTCCCCATACTTCAGCGTTTTGACAATACACCCTTTTCATAAGCCTTGATTTCCTGAATATAGCCCGCGCCCGGGACTTTATCTTCCCGGCGGCACAATTCCTCCCATACTGCGCCAAAGGGCAGCGAAAGGATCTCCTGGGACAAAGCCAGCCGGGCGGAATAATCGCCCGCCTGCTCCAGCGCGCGAAGCTCCTCCAGCGGCTCCAGCAGCGCCGCCAGCAGGGACTTGCGGGCGCTGCGCAGCCCTGCGACCCAGGCCAGGATGCGGTTGATGGAGGCATCGAAGTAGTCCGTGGCCAGATAGACCCGGTCCAGCGCGCCGGCGCGGACGATTTCCCGCATGATCTGCCTTGTTTCCTCGTCAAAGAGCACCACATGGTCGCTGTCCCAGCGCACCGGGCGGCTCACGTGCAGCAAAAGCTCGGGCAGGAAGCATAACAGTGCCGGGATCTTGACGGCAACGCTCTCCGTAGGGTGGAAGTGCCCGGCGTCTATCGTCAGCAGAAGGTTGGGATGGGTGAGAACATAGCCCATGTAAAACTCGTGGGAGCCAGGGGTGTAGGCTTCCGCGCCGATGCCGAAAAGCTTGCTCTCCACGGCATCCTTCACATTTTCATAGGCAGGGGCGTTATGAAAAATCGCGTCCAGGCTTTCCTTCAAACGGAGGCGCGGGCCCAGGGCATCCACCGGCAGTTCCTTCTCTCCGTCGGGGATCCAATGGTTGATGATGCAGGTCTTTCCCGTTTCCCGGGAAAAGTACGCCGCGATTTCCCGAACCGCCCTGCCATGGGCGATCCAGAAGTCACGGATGCCTTTGTCGGGATGAGTGAGGGTACCTCCCGTGCTTTTGGGATGGGAGAAGAAAGTAGTGTTGAAATCCAGCCCCAGCTTTTGTTCCCTGGCCCATTGGGCCCAGGAGGCAAAATGGCGGGGCGCCAATGCATCCCGGTCCACCTTTTCGGTTGTGTCCAGGTAATTGGCATGCAGGTTCACCTTGTGTACGCCGGGCAGAAGGGACAGCGCCTTTTCCATATCCATGCGCAGTTCCTCCGGCGTGCGGGCGCGGCCGGGATAGTTCCCCGTGGCGGCAATGCCGCCGGGGAGGCTTTGGCTTCCCTCAAACCCTAAAACATCGTCGCCCTGCCAACAGTGCATGGAAATGGGCGTTTGGGCCGCCAGATGCAGCGCTTTTTCCACATCCACCCCCAAGGCGCCATATTGCTCCCGGGCCAGATCGAAGGCCTTTGTTGCGGTATTCATGCGGTTCCCCCTTCTTGACAAGGATTGGTGGCTTCATTATACTTGCATTGCGCAATTCTGTCCATTAGCCGAGATAAAATCGCGCATATATGCGCAAATAAACAAATTGTGTGAAGAATTGAACAGTCTGCGAAAGGTGAAAGAGAATATGTTACCCTTTGAACGGCGGGAAAGGATTATTTCACTTTTGGAAGCGGAAAAGGCCGCCACCGTGGAGAGCCTGGCTGCCAGGCTTTATGTCAGCGGCGCGACGCTCCGGCGCGATCTGCAGGTGCTGGAGGAGGAAGGGCGCATCCGCAGAACGCGGGGCGGAGCGGCACTGCCTGTGCAGCGCATGCAGGATATTCCCCTGTACGCCAGGCGGCAGGAGCGGATGCCTGAAAAGCAGGCCATCGTTCAGGCGGCGGCCCGTTTCTTTTCGCCTGGGGATACGCTCATTCTCGATGCCAGCACCACGGTTCTGGCGCTGAGCGAAGCGCTTAAATCCATGGATTCCCTGACGGTTGTCACCAGCGGCCTTCTGACGGCCCAGGCCTTTGCTGTGCCCGGCCGGCAGGTGCTTTGCACCGGCGGCGCCCTGCGGGAAAATTCCGCTTCCCTTACGGGGGAGGAGGCCGTAGCCTTCCTTCGCAACCACCACGGTACATGGACCGTGCTTTCCTGCCGGGGGCTTACTGCCGAAGGGGTTTGGGAAAGCGCGCCGGAGGAGGCGGCCATCAAGCGCAGCATGCTGGATGCGGGAGACAAGCATATGCTTTTGTGCGATGCCACGAAGCTGAATCAATATTTCCTGTGCCGGACGGGTGAACTGAAAAGGTTTGATGTGCTGGTGATAGACAAAATGCCCGAGGGGGCGGTTCTTTCGGCGCTTCATGAGGCGAATGTACGGATCATAGTCGCATGAGCACGAAAAAGCGGTTCCGCCATTTTTCGACACACTGTACCCGCCGCCGAAGGCGGGTTTTTCAGCACTTATTTTGCCTTGTGCAATGCGTACATTGCGGCGGGCAATGCTTGTATATCTCCACGAAAACAAAACGATGAGACGATAAAACGTATGAATGTTCGGCAAATTCCTTGACATAGCGTATATTTCGACTTATCATATGAAAATAGTTCGGGAATATGGCAATGAGGATATGGCCTTGGAGGCGAGGCAAGCTATCAAAGAGGAGGCGGCATATGAAAAAGGTAGCCGTGATCATGGGAAGCGACAGCGATTTGCCGGTGCTCAAGGACGCGTTTGACAAGCTGAAGGGGCTGGGCATCCCCTATGAGGCCCATGTATATTCCGCCCACCGTACCCCGGGGGAGGCCGCTGCCTTTGCCAGGAGTGCCCGGGAGAATGATTTTGGCGTGATCATCGCCGCCGCTGGGAAGGCTGCCCATCTGGCCGGGGCGCTGGCTGCCCAGACCACGCTGCCGGTGATCGGCATCCCTGTAAAGTCCTCCTTGGACGGGCTGGACGCGCTTTTATCCACTGTGCAGATGCCCGCCGGCGTCCCCGTGGCCACTGTGGCCATCGATGGGGCAGGCAACGCGGCGCTGCTGGCGGCGCAGATCCTGGCCGTGAGCGAGGAAGGCCTGGCCGTCCGGCTGAGCAGCATGCGGGATGCCATGCGCCAGGCCGTATTGGAAAAAGACAAGAACCTGAATGTGTGATAAGGAGAAAATTGCGATGACGAAGCTTGAGCAGGTATATGAAGGCAAGGCGAAAAAGGTATTCCGCACCGATGATCCCGAGGTTTTTCTGGTAGATTACAAGGATGACGCCACCGCCTTCAACGGCCTGAAAAAGGGCTCCATCGCCGGCAAAGGCGCCATCAACAACCGTGTAACGAATTATTTGATGAAGCTTTTGGAGAAGGAGGGCGTGCCCACCCACTTTGTCGCCGAGCTTTCGCCCAGGGAAACGCTGGTGAAGAAGGTAACCATCGTGCCTCTGGAGGTGATCGTACGCAACATCGCGGCGGGATCCTTATCCAAGCGCCTGGGATTGCCGGAGGGTACGAAGCTTAGCAAAACGGTTCTTGAATATTGCTATAAGGATGATGCGCTGGGCGATCCGATGGTGAATGAATATCACATCGCCGCCATGGGCTGGGCCACGGAAGAGGAGCTGGCACTGATCGCCGCCTACGCGCTGAAGGTGAACGATATCCTTTCCGCTTACTTAAAGGATCTGAACATCGAGCTCATCGATTTCAAGCTGGAGTTTGGCAAAACCTGCGAAGGAAAGATCGTGCTGGCGGATGAAATCTCGCCGGATACCTGCCGCTTCTGGGACAGCCGCACCCATGAAAAGCTGGACAAGGACCGCTTCCGCCGGGATCTGGGCGGCGTGGAAGACGCGTATCAGGAGATTTTGAAGCGCCTTCTGGGGGAGTAAATGATCAAGTTAGCTATGGACGATAAGGTGCATGAGGAATGCGGCGTGTTCGGCATCTGGCGCAAGGATGGCTTGGGTGTGGTAGTCCCCGCCTACCATGGACTGTATGCATTGCAGCACCGCGGCCAGGAAAGCTGCGGCATCGCGGTGAACAAGGACGGCATTATCACCTGCCATAAGGATGTTGGGCTGGTTAACGAGGTATTCACCCAGGATGTGCTGCGGGAGATGCAGGACGGTCAGGCGGCGGTAGGCCACTGCCGCTATGCCACCACCGGCAGCCACCACAGGGGCAATGCCCAGCCGCTGCTCATCAACCATCTAAAAGGCGGCATGGCCCTTTGCCATAACGGCAACCTTACCAATGCCACGGAGCTGCGGGAGCGTTTGGAGCAGCGGGGCGCGATCTTTCATACCACCTCCGATACGGAGGTGATCGCCTACACCATCACCCAGGAAAGGCTTCGC
>JAEWWY010000346.1 GCA_023458835.1 Bacillota bacterium | reverse complement strand
GCTCATAGGAGCCAGATACTCCTTGGGCACCTGGTGGGGCAGGTAGCATTCCGTAGCGCCAAAACGCCTGGCATTCTCCAAAGCTTCCTCCCGGATATCTACGGCAATGATCTTCCCGGCGCCCTAGAGCTTGAGCAAAGACACCATGCCAAGGCCCATATAGCCTGTGCCACCACCGCAGCGGTATCGCCGGGCAGGGCAAGGGGCACTTTGCTGGCGGCACTGATTAAGCAGGACAGGGGCTCCGCCGTGGCGTCCTCATCCTTTACATTGTCCGGTACATGCACCAATTTATCGGGGGTGAACAGGAGATATTCCGCAAAGGCTTCCAGGCCCAGGCCCGTTACCCGGTCGCCGGGCTTGAACCCGGTCACATCCTTGCCCACCTTTTCCACCACGCCCATGGGTTCATGGCCAAAGACACGGCCTTTTTGCGCCACGGCCCAGTCGTGATGCTCCGACATGCATATGCCGCAGTACTTGAGCTTGACCAGTACCTGATTGCCGGCAGGGACCGGCATAGGGACATCGATCAGAATACTTTTTTTGGGCCCATCCATAATGAGTTTCTTCATAACGGCTTCCCTCGCTTTTCCTTTTAACGCAAATGAATCAAGCCTATCCTTGCATGACGTCGCTTTTCTTTGGGCTGTTCCGGCCGGAAAGGTCCGGAGGCCGCCGCTCGATGGCCGCCATGGCAATTTCCACGTCTTCCAGAATTTCCTCCCGGGTGTAGCACCCCACCGTCACCATATCGCAGGGGCGGATGGTGCTATAGGAGAAGGTGAGCCCCACAAAGGGGGATACGCGCCCGGCGGCCATGGATTTGATGGTCATCACCGGCTTTTGGGCATTGGTGATGACCTTATGGATATATTCAGCCTCCACCTGCATCAAGAAGCCCAGGCAATTGTAAATCTGCACATATGTTTCCACATCATAGCCGTTCAGGTCGGAATAGACGATCAGCTCCGGCATATGGGCGGAAAGGCCCGGAATCATCCCCTCCTCCCTGATCATGGAAAGGTAATCCGGCAGACGGTCCATGGTACGCTTGTTTTTGTTTACCAACTGCTCGGCGGAATAGTGATGGGGCATGCAAAATGTGGCCCCCAGCTCCCTGGACCTTTTGATGGTTTCCCTCGCTTCCCGGCGGGCCGCCTCATTGTCGTCCACGTTCAGGATCGGCGTATCGATGACAATGATCTTTTTGCCGGTGCGCTCCTGGGCCAATTTAATCCCCTGCACAAAGACAGGGCTGCTCTCCATCAGGCACATGGCGGCGTCGATGCCGAAGGATAAAAACACTTCCAGCATATCAGCTACGGCCTCTTTGCTGCTGTACGCCTGCTTGATCTGATTGTCCGCAGCGACGCTGGTATGGCTGTACCCAACCATCCAGTTGGAACCGATCAGCATGCGGGGCAGGGATACGCCCCCTACCAACGTGCGGGGAAATTGCTGCTTAAGCATGGGCATTAATCCTTTCATTCATAGACTATTCTATGAAGCTTCTTAAAGCCTCCCCGGGCATAAGGATGGGGAGCGGTATGATAAGCCGGATGCGGAGCCTTATCCCGCAGCCGGGCTTATAAGCATCTTTCAGGCGAATGCGTCATTCGCAAGCGGGTCTTCAGGATACGGTTGCAATGGGAAGGAAGGGCCTTGCGGCCTTATGTCGCAAGGCCCTTCCCTTTTGTTTGGACCAACAGAACACTGTTACGGATTAGTTTTTGAACATGGCGTCATACGCCTTTTGCTTGAGCTCCAGGTAACGGTTGAGGCCCAGGTCGTTCAAGGTGGACAAATAGGTCTCCCAATCGGTGTCCAGTTTCAAATCGCCGATAATGAAGCGGGAGCGGCTTTCTTCGATGTAGTTCTTCAACTGCACCTGAAGCATGCTCAGCTCATCTGTATCGATGCTGTCCATGCGCAGGGACGGCAGCTCGGAATACTCCTCGCTCTTGTAGGGCTCGTACTTGTTCTCGGTTTCCACCCACAAAAGCTTTTCAAACCCTTCGGGAGAATACAGGTCCATGTCAGGGGTGGTAACGTTGGTGCCGTTCCACAGGGCGTTGTCGGTGAACTCGATGCCCAGCCAGCTCCAGTGCACATTCTGCGCCTGCTCGTCAAAGGGAATCAGCGTCTTGTAGATGGCGGGGGTTACGCCGTCCAGGCCCACTTCGCCTTCCTCGGCCTTGCGCCATGCAACGCCTTCTTTGCCCCAGCCGCGGATCATGCTGATCTCATAATCATACATAAGATCCGCCCAGCGCATGGAAGCTTCGGGATATTGATTGTCCACGGTGATGATGAATTCACCGGTGGTGATGGGGTAATACGGGAAATAAGTTACATTCTGCACGCCTTCCGGTCCCTTGAGGGGCGCCACGGAGGTGTAGTGACGGTAGCGCCCGGGGTTGGTGACCACATCCAGGAACATGCCCAGATGGCCGGCCGGGGCAGCGCCCACCAGTTCTTCTTCCGCCAGGGCCAGGGCTTTCACCTGGTCATACTTTAAGGTCAGGGAATCGGGATAAATGAGGCCTTCGGAATACAGCTTATTCAGGTATTTGAGGCCCTCGCGGTAAGCTTCCTTGTTGATGGAGGTATCCACCACACCGTCCTTGGTGACATAGACCTTCACCTGGTTGTATACGCCGCTGTCATAGACGAAAGCGTTGAGCAGGTAGCCGGTCACGCTCTGGTACCAGCCCTCGTTTTCCTTGGCGCCGATGAGCGGGATTTCGTCCTTCACGCCGTTGCCGTTGGGGTCCCCGTCGCGGAAGGCAACCAGCACATTGTAGAATTCCTCGGTGGTGGTGGGCATTTCAAGATCCAGCTTGGTAAGCCAGTCCTGATTGATCCACATCTTCTGGCTGTAGCCGCAATGGTAGCAATCCTGCAGGGAGGGCAGGGAGTAGATGTAGCCATCCAGGGCGGTGATAGCGTCGCCCACTTCAGGCCGGGCTTCCAGAATGGCCTTGAAG
>JAEWWY010000345.1 GCA_023458835.1 Bacillota bacterium | reverse complement strand
ATGATGACGCGGGGCGCCACGGTAATGCCGACGAAGTACAACTGCTTGGTGAAATCGGTCAGGATCTGCTTGCCCAGGGCCAGGTATTCCTCGCTGCCCTGCTTTAGCGTGACCATCTTGTCGATGTCGGCGCGGAGCTTCTTGATATTCTCCGGGGGCTCCATGCCGCTTTGGCCCTTGGTGTTGAACCATTCGGCCCACAGGGGCGCCTGGCCGATTTCGGTATTTTCGGAGAAGGGGGGATAGATCTTGTCAAAGTATTGGGCATACAGGCTGGGCTCCGCCACGTTGTCGAAGGTGAATACCTGGGCGTCCCGCTCGTTGGAAGCGTACCGTTCCCGGGCATAGGAGCGCTCCTGCTGCTTGAAGGTGGTCTTCACGCCCACCGCGGTCCACATTTCCGCCACCATTTCGCCCACGGGCGCAAACTCCTCGGTGGATTCCACGATGATGTTGAAGGGCTGGCCGTTCGGCATCAGGCGGACGGTTTTGGAGGCATCCCACACGCACCCCAGGGAATCCAGCCGCTGGGCGGCGCCGTCGGGATCGAAGGCCACCATGTATTCGCCCATCCAGTCCTCATAGAAGCTGGTGTTGGCGGGGGGCACGGCCTGCCGGACGGTGGCCAGGCCGAAATACAGCGTTTCATTGATGGCATCCCGGTCGATGGCCAGGGACATGGCCTCCCGGAAGGTCACGTTGGTGAAGAGGCCGTGCAGCGTCTCATTCTCCAGGGTCTGGGTGAAGGTGAAGGCCGCGTCGGAACCACGGCTGTTTTCAAACAGGTACACGTTGTAGTTGCCGTTGTTTTCATTTTCCTTGTACAGGGTGTAGTCCTTCACCGGCAGGGGATTCTCACCCGCGGCGTCCAGCTCGCCGCTGATCAGCTTCAGGGTGCGGGTCTGGGCATCGGCCACGATCACGCACATCTGCTCATCAATATAAGGAAGCTGGTTGCCGGCGGTATCCACCACAAAATAATAGGGATTGCGGGTGAAGTACTTGTTGCCGTTGGTGTCGATGTTGTACATCACAAAGGGCGTGATGTCCGGGCCGAAATCGGTGCCGGTCTGACTGCGGTCGGCGTGGGCCTTGAAGCACAGCGCCCAGCTTTCGTAGTTTTCTTCCTTGGCCAGCTTGTCGGCATCGGGATTGTATTTGATGTGCCATTTTTGCAGGTAATGCTTGGCTGCCCAGATCCAGTTGCCCGGATCGCCCTTTTGCATTTTGACCACAAAGGAGGGCATGGGCGAAGCAAAGGCCACGCGGACGGTGGTTTCATCCACCTTTTCGATCTTGCCGTTTTGCCACAGGGTGGGTACGGCGGCGGTGATCTCCGGGTTGGTGATGACGTCTTCATACCAGAACACGAAATCATCAGCGGTGAAGGGCTCGCCGTCGGACCATTTCATGCCTTCCCGCAGGTGCAGGATGTATTCGCTGAAGTCGTCGTTGACGTCATAGCCCTTGAGGATGAAAGGCTCGGTGGTGGCTGTGTCGGGCAGCACCCGCAAACGGCCGACAAAGCGCATGCCTTCCGTATCCAACTGCCCATGGGTGGGGCCGAACCCGGCGCCGCGGAACGTTCCGCCGTACACGCCGATCTCCGCCGCTTTGGATACGTACGGTTCCAGGGGAAGCCGGTCCTTCACGGGGGGAAGCTCGCCCGCGGCCGCCTTCTGGCTGAGCTGCGGCGCTTCGCCGTACACGGGCTCCGCCTGGGCAAGGGGGATCAAACCAAGGAGAAGGATCGCCGTCAGCGCAAGAGAGATGAGCTTTTTCACTTGTGGTTCCTCCTTTTTCGGTATATTCAATCCAGCCGGGCTGCGGCGTGGAATTGCCGAATCAGTTTGGAAAATACACGCGCCTGCTCTCTTTCCTCACGGCGGAACCCTTCACCGGCCAGGACGGCCCTACTCGGTGATCTCCCCGCCGGCATCTGTGGGCGCGGTATATTGATGACCTACGAACAGGTCCAGATATTTCACTTCCTCGGGCACGGATACGATGCCATGCTTCTGATGCCCGTCAAAATACAGGCTGTCGCCCTGGCGCAGCAAATACGTCTCCTCTCCTACCTTGAAGTTCATCTCGCCTTCAAAGATGAAAAGAAACTCATCGCCCTGGTGGGACACCAGATGGCGTTTGACCTCGGCTTTCCTGGCGCAGATCATAATGGGCTGCATCCTTTTGTCCATTTTCCCCGCGGCCGGGCTGAAGATGCTGTAGCCCAGCACCGTCATCACAAAGCGGCTTGGGTCCGCAAAGGGGTTGATGGTCATCACTGTCCCGTTGCCGTCGCCTGCCTCCATGAGGGTGGCGACCCGGACCTGCAATACGGCGGCAATGCGGGTCAGCGTACCCAGGGCCGGCACCACCACGCCGTTTTCCACCTTGGATATCATCCCCTTGGTCAGCCCGCAGCCATTGGCCAGGTCCTGCTGGGTAAGCCCCGCCGCAAGCCGGATCTTGCGGATGTTGCTGCCTATCTCCATTATTCTTCTCCTATCTTGTGGTCTTTGCTTTTTCAGCATAAAACCGGATAGGGCATTTGTCAACATCTCCCTGACACGGGAAACCGTTTCCTTTCGTACACGCTGTCAATCCGTAAGGTTATTATAATTCAACCTTGTTGAACTGTCAATACATCCTCTACATTTTCATTTTCCGCCCATTGGGTGCCTGCGCGCCGCCCGGCCCCTTAAGAGGGAATAAAGCAGAAGCGCCCCTCCCGCCGGCAATGCCGCGGCCGCCAAATGCCAGCTTTGCATACCGGCTGCCGCGGGGACCGCAGCCGCACCGCCCAGCGCAAAAAGCTGGACCATGAAAACCAGGCGGCTTTTGCATGCCAGCTCGCCGGGCGCCTTTGCACGGCTGAAGCGTCTGTCCAAAAGGCCGACCAGAATCAGGACGCCAATCATCGAAAGCGCCAGCAGGGCATATTGCAGGCTTCGGGCCGCGCCGCTTCCCCATCCGGCCCAGGCGGCTCCTATGCGCAGCGCTTCATCGGCCGCTATGCATATCCAACAAAACAATGCCGCATGAAGTATCAGTAATATATATTTTCCCGCCTGCAAAATCTTCAAACCGGTCGGCCCCCCATAACCTGGCGGCTCAATCCATTTCCAGCAGCATCTGCCGCGCCCGCTCAAACCCTGTACGGCCGCTGTTGTACACGGGCACCGCGGTATGCTTCAATTCCTTTTCCAGCGCGGACATGGACACCTGCGCCAGCACGATGGCGTCCACCTTCCGGGAGAGCGCTTCGATCTGCTCCATCAGCATCTGGTTGTGCAGCGCCGTATTTCCAGAGCGCAGCGCCTGAAAGGCCTCGCTCAACAGCACCGGAAAAACCTCCACCTCACGGCCCGCCTCGCGGGCGGCCTGCCTTAAAAGCCTTTCCGAGGAGGGCATGGTGGAGGGCAGCGTGCCCAGAATCCCCACCCTTTTCCCATCCCGTACGGCCAGGTCCATCATGGGGCGGTCGATGTTCAGCAGGGGCGTATTGATCATGGGGCGGGCGTGCTCCACCGCCTGGTTGAATGTAGAGCAACCCAGCATGATCAAATCACAGCCCGCCTCCTCCAGAAACCGGGCATACGTTGCAAATTTAAAGAAATTCACCTTGGGGATTGTCCCCACGGGTACGGCAACATTGTCCCGCTGGATGGTATCGTCGCCCAGATGCATGATCTCCACCTCAGGGATGATCTCTTGTGCATATGGTGCTACAACTTGCGCCGTAAATACCGCAGCATGAATAATTCCCAATGTTTTTCCCGCAAGACCCTTACCCATAACGCAACACTTCCCGATCTTTTACGGGCATGCCCCGCCCCCTTGAGGCGGGCGCATCTCCCCTTTTCCGCATTATAGCACAGCGGGCCGCGTTTGGGAACACGCAAATGAAACAAGGTTGAAAAAAAATCAACTTTTTGTTATCATGGAAATAAATACAGCTTTCTGCTATCATGAAGAAAAGCACGCATGCCACGTTGCCCGTTTCTGTATCAAAACGAGGAGGGGAAGCATATGAAGTTTGGCTATTGCGTCAGCATGGGGGCGCAGGACCCCGCAGGGATAGGATATGAACGTATCCCCGCACTGCGGAAAATGGGTTTTGATTATGTGGAAATGCCTGTGGCCCAGGTCATGAATCTTAAGGAGCAGGCCTTCCGCTCCGGCCCGCTTGCCATGGTGGAGCGGTGCGGCCTTCCCTGCCTGCGCATGAACAATTTCTTTCCCGGAAGCTACCGCCTGACCGGCCCCGAAGCCGACCATGACAGCGCCTTGAGCTACGCCCAGGCCGCCTTTGAACGCGCGGCCCGGCTGGGGGTGCAGGTGGTCGTGTTCGGGTCCTCCGGCGCCAGGAACAGGCCCTGCGGCACACCAAAACAAAATGGGCTGGACCAGCTTGCGTCGCTCCTTGCCCGCATGGCGCCCATGGCCAAGGCCCATGGCATCACCATTGCCATCGAGCATCTGAACAGGCAGGAGTCCAACCTCATCCATCTCTTTTCGGAGGGCTGCGCCCTGGCCCGGCGGGTAAATGACCCCCATGTCGGCGCGCTGCTGGATACCTTCCATATGAATCTGTCCGGAGAAACGTACGGCGATATTTTGGAAGGCGGCGCGCTTTTGCGCCACGTGCATATAGCCCGCACGCTGGGCCGGTCCCTGCCCTGCCCCGGGGATGAGGAGGATTATGGATTGCTGTTTCAAACGCTCAAAAGGGCCGGCTATGACGGTTGCGTCAGCCTGGAAGCCTTTGTGCGCAAGGACTTTGAAAGCGAGGCGGAGGCAGCCATCAACCACCTGCGCGCCCTGCAATCAGGCGTCTGACGGCTGCCGGGTAAAATTACTCTTCCCATTCTTGGAGGCCGGAGGAATATCATGATCAATCAGGACCCGAAAGGCATTTCAGCCATGGCCAACCGCAGCTTTGCATGCGCCTGCGGCCATACCCACCGCATCCCCATTCAAAGCATCGTCACGGGCAAGGGGGCGCTTGCGGGCCTTGCGCCGATGCTTCGCGCCTTCCCAGGCAAAAAGGTATATTTGGTGGGCGATGAAAACACCATGGCGCTGGGCAGGGACGCGGTGCGGGCGTACCTTGAGGATGCCGGATGCGATGTTACGGAGCATACCTTCCCCTGCCAAAAAGGGAAGCACCTCATCACCGATGAGCGGCTGGCCGGCAGCATGCTGCTGCACATGGCCCCGGAAACCGGGCTGATCGTCGCCATCGGTTCCGGCACCATGAACGATACGGCAAGGGTGATAAGCGCGCGCTGCGGCATCCCCTACATCATTGTGGCAACGGCGCCGTCCATGGACGGCTACGCTTCCTCCACCTCCGCCGTGGTTATGGACGGAGGCAAAAAATCGGTGCCCCTGACGGCGCCCTATGGCATCGTCGGAGACACCGGCCTCATAAAGACCGCGCCCGATGGCATGCTGGCCGCCGGCGCGGCCGACATTCTGGGCAAATATACGGCGCTTCGCGACTGGAAGCTGGCTCAAAGGGAAACAGGCGAATATCATTGCCCCTACATTGCGGAGCTTGTTCTTTCCACCGCGGACCGCTGCGCCGGCAGCCTGCCCCGGCTGTTTGACCGGGAGGACGCGGCGCTGCACGAAATGACGGATTCCCTGATCATGGCGGGCATCGCCATCTGCATGTACTTAACCTCCCGCCCGGCCGCGGGGCTGGAGCATCAAATCGCCCATTCCTGGGAAGTGGCCGCCATCCGGACCGGGACAAACGGCAGCCTGCACGGCCATTATGTGGGGCTGGGCGCGCTGGCTGCCTGCCGGCTGTATGAGTTGGCCGGGCAGGAATTTGACCTGCCTTCGGGGGAAGAACAGCTATCCTCGGCCCGGATGGAAGGTTTTTTGAAGCAATTGAGGGGCTTCAGCAGCTTAGCGGCCCTTGGCATCAGCCGGGAGGTGTTCCGGGAGGGGATCCTCCATGCGGCCCGCCCGGAAATCCGCTATACCTTGGCCAGCTACTTACGCCAAAAGGGCAGAATCGAAGCGTACGCCGGCCGGCTGACGGAGGAGTTCTTTTAAAGCACGGCTACTCCACATCCAACGGCGTTTTGTATCCGGGAGCGGGAAAGGCCTTCGACAGAAGATCAATTTCTTCCGGCGAAAGCGGCATATGCAGCATGGCCGCGTTCTCCCGGGTATGCTTCACGCTGCCGGACTTGGGGATGGGGATCAGAAGCGGGTCGCGCAATATAAAGCCCAGCAGCACCTGGGCAGGCGTGATCTGACGGCGGGCGGCCACTTCCCGGACAGCCTTGCTGGAGAACAGCTCCGGCTTTAAAAGGCTTTGCTGGGCCAGGGGGCAGTAGGCCATCACGGGCACGCGGCGGCCCCTCAACATGGGCAGCAGGTCATATTCGATGCCCCGGGAGCCCAAATGATACAGCACCTGGTTCACCGCGCAGTTTGTTCCGCCGGAGACGGAAAGCAGCTCCTTCATATCCGATGTGTCGAAGTTGGATACGCCCCAGTTTTTGATCAGGCCGCGCCGCGCAAGCTCCTCCATGCATTCCACCGTTTCCGCAAGCGGCACCCCGCCCCGCCAATGGAGCAGATACAAGTCCATATACTCCACACCCATGCGGCGCAGGGAATTTTCGGCGGAGCGGAAGATGCGGCTCCTGCCCGCGTTATGGGGATACACCTTGGATACCAGGTACAGCTTCTCCCGGGGGATATTTTGGATGGCCTCGCCCACCAGCGTTTCGGACCTGCCCTCGCCATACATTTCCGCGGTATCGATCATGGTCATCCCAAGATGGATGCCTTCCCGAAGCGCGGCAACCTCTTCCGCCCTTTTTAAGGGATCGTCGCCCATATGCCAGGTCCCCTGGCCCATACGCGGTAATTCCATACATTTCCCTCCTTTTTCGGGGGTGCTTCCCTGCACCCTGCCAAAGGGATAAAATCCCTTTGGAATCCCATTTTGAATACATTATAAGCCTTTTATCCCTTGCACGTAAAGCCGCGCGGGATACTATATCCACTCCTCATACCTTCGCACATACACCCTTTTCACAAGCTGCACGCACACAAGATACGCGGCCAGGATACCGGCCAGCCACAGGCCGGACCCATGGGGCAGGGGCGACATGTCAAAGCCCACAGCAATGCCTGTAAAGCCGATGGCCAATGCCAGCGCCGTCACAAGCAGCGTGGACACCGCCAGGGGCAGGGACGGCCTGCTCTGCACAAAGGGCACCTTGCCGGTGCGGATCATGTGTATCACCAGCACCTGGGATACCGTGCCAAACACGAACCATCCGCTTTGAAACAGCGGCGCCAGCGCCACCCTGTTCGCGCCGACCACCCACCACATCACGGCATAGCACAGGATGTCAAACAGGGAGCTCAGCGGCCCCATGAAAGCCATGAAGGATTTGATGGATTTTGTGTCCCACCTGCGGGGCTTTTTGATATATTCCCTGTCCACGCTGTCAAAGGGGATGCCCATCTGGGCAAAATCGCACAGCAAATTCTGAGCCAGGATCTGCACGGGCAGCATGGGCAAAAAAGGCAGCAGTATGCTGGCCAGGATGACCGAGATCATGTTACCGAAATTGCCGCTGGCCGCCATCTTGATATATTTGATGATGTTTCCAAAGGTGCGGCGCCCCTCGATGACCCCTTCCTCCAATACCATCAGGTCCTTTTTCAAAAGGATGATGTCGGCGGTCTCCTTGGCGATATCCACGGCGCTGTCCACGGAGATGCCCACATCCGCCTGCCTTAATGCCAGGGCGTCGTTGATGCCGTCACCCATATAGCCCACCGTGTGCCCGGCGGTTTGATACGCCTTTACCACCCGCTCCTTCTGGGAGGGGGAAAGCTTGGCGAACAGGTCGCATTCCTTTACCGCCTGCAAAAGCTGCCCGTCGTCCAGTTGATCCACATCACGCCCGGTGAGCATATGGGAAGTATCCACCCCCACCTTGCCGCACACCTTGGCGGCCACACCCTCGCTGTCGCCGGTAAGGACAACGGTGCGCACCCCATGCTCCTTTAGTGCGGCGATGGCCGCCCTGGCGCTCTGCTTGGGCGGGTCCAAAAACCCCACGAACCCCAGCAGCACCATCTCCTGCTCATCGGCCACGCTGAATACGCCAATGTCGGGCACCTCGTTTTTCTGGGCGATGGCGATCATGCGGAGGCCGTCCGCGTTATGCCTTTCATAGGTGGACAAGGCGATGCGGCGGGCCTCATCGTCCATGGGCAGAACATAGCCGTTCATCTCCACATACGAGCAGATGGCCAGCATTTCCTCCACCGCGCCTTTTGTAATCAACTGCCGTTTTCCGCTTTTATCCTTCAGCACCACGCTCATCCGGCGGCGTGAAAAATCAAAGGGGATTTCATCCACCCGGGTGTACGCGTCCAGCATGCCTTCCAGCCCGTTTTCCCGCGCTCTGTTGATCACGGCAAGATCGATCAGGTTCTTCAGGCCCGTCTGAAAGACGCTGTTCAGATAGGCGTGGCGCAGGATGCGGTCATCCTCTTCCCCCAGCAGGTTCATATACTTTTCCAGAATGATCTTGTCTTCCGTCAGCGTCCCGGTCTTGTCGGTGCACAGCACATCCATTTCCCCAAAGGTCTGTATCGCCCCCAGGGTGCGGACAATGACCTGGTGCCTGGACATGGAAACGGCGCCCTTGGCCAGGGTGGAGGCCATGATCACCGGCAGCATCTCCGGCGTGAGCCCCACCGCAATGCTGATGGAAAACAGCAGCGCGCTGATCCAGTCGCCTTTGGCCAGCCCGTTGATCAGAAAAACAACGGGGATCATCACCAGCATCATGCGCACCAGAAGATGGCTGACCGAATCCACGCCCCGTTCAAAGCTGCTCTTTGCCCTGTCCCCCGACAGGGACTTTGCCATGGACCCGAAATACGTGGCGTTGCCGGTGGTCAAAACCACTGCCGTGGCGCTTCCGCTGACCATATTGGAGCCCATGAAGCCGATATTCTTGAAATCCGTCAGCGCGTCATTCCGCCCGCTTTGCACATGGCTGAACTTTTCCACAGGGTTTGATTCCCCCGTCAGGGCCGCCTGGGCCACAAAAGCATCCTTGGTTGTCAAAAAGCGTACATCCGCCGGCAGCATATCGCCTGCCGACAGCCTCACCACATCCCCCGGAACCACCTCATCCAAAGGGATCTCGCAAAGCTTCCCGTCCCGCCATACCTCCGTTTTGTTGGAAATCATCCGGGACAGCTTTTCCGCGGCGGCGCTGGAACGCTGGCTTTGCACAAAGGCCACCAGGCTGGACAAAAGCACCAGCGACAGGATGATGATGACCGTTACATAATCGGGCCGCTTGGCCAGGACCACATCCGTAAAGTAGGTGATGACCGCGATGACCAGCAGGATGATGTTGAAGGGGTTCACCACCGCCTCCCGCAGCCTGTGGAGCACGGTGTTTTTGTTCCCGGCGGTAATCACGTTTTTGCCGAATTCATCTTGCTTGCTCCCGGCTTGCTCCTGCGTCAGCCCGTCCGGGCCGGAAGCCAGACGCTCAAACAGCTCCTCCGCCCGGAGGAAAGCATCAATGCGGAGTTTTTCTTCGGCATCGAGCCTATTTTTCTGAACCTTGCTCAAAAGCACTTCTTTTCCCATGAAATTCACTGGAATCGCTCCTTTCCATGTTCAGGATTCCCACATCCTCCAGTGAAAACAAGGGCAAAAAAAAGCCGTCCTCAACGGACGGCGGCAAATGTGCAGGAATCTTAATCCATCCTGCTGAAGGCACAATGGACCAAGACCCGCAATATGCGCCGGGCCGTTGGTTTGTTCTCGCCGGAAACGCGGGTGCCGCTTAGCGGACTTCGGGGCAGGCCGTCCATTGTGTCACTCCCTTATTGAAAACGCTTTGGCGGATGGCCTCATCCACCAGTTCCCATTGTATCACCCGCTCCTATGTATTTCAACCCCTAAAAGGCAAATCTCTTTTCCGCACGCTCCGCCTGCGTAGCCGGCGCAAACGGCGTAGGGCATGATTGCGCAAAGCCCCGAAAAGGGTTATGATGGACCTGGGTCATGCCCTGGCAGACGCACCATAAACATGCCGCCCCGGGAAAGGTTTGTATGATTGAAACTCACCCGTCCCCAAAAGCAAAGCGTTCAGATACCCTCCGGCTGCTTTGCGTCATTTTTTTGCTCCTGGCCGCTTTGACGGCCGTTTTGGCTGTGTCCGGCGGTATCCAGGCACAGCAAAGCAACCGGCCCCTTGCCGTATCGCTTCTCTCCGGCCCGCGGGCCTATTGCGCGTTTCCGCTCCTGGAGGATAAAAATAGCCGCTATCAGGTTTCCCTGGAAGACGGGTTTGACGGGGTTCTGTCCGCCTTGCAGGCCGGAACCCCCGACGCCGCGCTCATCCCCGCGGCATTCCTTCCCAGCGTGGATGCAAAAAAGTACACGGCAGCGGCGGTCACCGCCCACATGAACCTTGTGGCAGTGCAAAACGGCGGTTCGGCAGCGGGGCTCCTTGACTTGAACGGAAAATCCGTGGTCATGCCTTCCTCCCTCAAGGACGCGCCGGAATACGGCATGCTCCGTTTTCTGCTTGACAAAACAAACGTCTCCCCGGAGATCGCCTTCCAAAGCGGTCCCGACATATGGGAGCGGATACAAAGCGGGGATTTTGACATACTGCTCCTGCCTGTTGACCGGTGCGCAGCCGCCCTTATGCAAAACAGCGGCTACCGGAGCTGCTTCAATCTTGCCAGGGAGTGGACAGCGCTCCTTGGAACAGCGCCTCCCGCCGGAGATGTCCTTCTCATCCGCGCCGACAGCCTGGCGAACAGCCCGGCCTCCGCCTCCGCGCTTGTTTCCAGTCTCAGAACGGGCATTGACTACGCAAACGCCAAACATAAAAAAGCCGCCCAACTGATCAAGGGCTGCGGCCTTGGAACGGATACCGTATTCATTTACAAAACCCTGCCCCACTGCATGTTTGCCTGTTTGGAAGGCGAGGCAATGAACGCAGCCCTGCAGCAACTGTTTTTGCTGACGGAAAAGCCGTAAGCCGGTATAAAAGATGGTTGCACTTTTCCGGCGGGTATCCTATAATAGATGCATCTTCCAAATAAAGGGGTGTCATGATGGTTCACTGATCTGATTCGCAGCAAATATACCGCAAGCCCTTCATGCATGGGGCTGTGGTTTTGTTGGAATTGGATCGGTACGGTCATCAGGCAATAGGGCGGAATGCCGCTCTATGGCTCTGCGTGCCTATGATCCTTTCCGGCAAAGGGAAAGGATTTTTTGTTTTCCAAAAACAGAAAAGGACTGTAAAAAATGGAGCTTGTCATTGAAACGCCCAGGCTCGTATTACGCCCGTTTGTCCGGGAGGATGTGCCGGCTGTGACGGAAATCACCTCCCGGCCCAACGTATCACGCTACATGACGGATATGATCTACGATACGCCTGAAAAGGCGGAAGCGTGGATCCGCATGCTGGAGGGCATTTGCAATATCAAGGAACCCTGCGTGGTCCTGGCCATCGTCAAAAAAGGCGGAAGGCTGCCCATCGGCTATATCGGGCTTCACCCCAAGGACACGCTGGATAACGAAGTGGAAATCCTGTACGCCATGACCGACGCATACCAAAACAAAGGCTATGTCACCGAAGCGGGCAAGGCCCTCATCCGCTGGTGCTTTGATGCGGCGCCCATCCCCTTTATGGCCGCCATCGTGCAGCACAGCAACGCGCCCTCCGCCCGGGTGGCGCAAAAGCTGGGCTTTGTTTATGAAGGGGAAAGAAACCTGCCCCACAACGGCATTTTGACCGTGTTCCGCTACTACCGGCTATACGCCTGATCAAGAAAGCGAGGAAACCCTATGCCTGCCACCTTCCGCAATTACTCCGGTGAAAAGCTGTACACGAAAGATTATTTGAAGGTCCGGGAATTTCTTATCCGCCTCAACCGCGGCAAGCTTCAAGCGCCCAACTTCCCCTGGGGCCGCTGGGAATGGATGATCGGCCATGGCTGGCTGGACGACAGGCACCTTGACAGAATCGGCATCTGGGAGTCGGACGGGGAAATCGCGGGCCTGGCCACCTATGAAAGCGGGCTGGGCGACGGGTTCTTTTGCCTGGATGAAAGGTTTGCCGGCTTGAAGGCCGAAATGCTGGATTATGCCCGCAAAAACCTTCACAAGGACGGCAAGTTCCGCGCCATTATCGCCGACAGCGACCGGGAATTCCAGCGCATCGCCCGGAAGATGGGCTTTTGCCCCACCCGGGATGTGGAGCACATGGCCGCCATCGATATCGGCGCCGGCCTGCGCTACGAATTGCCGGAGGGCTTCTCTATCGTCAGCATGGCGGAGGATTGGAACTGGCACCAATACAACAGGTGCCTGTGGCGGGGCTTTGACCATCCCGGAAAGCCCGACGCTTCGCAAGAGCAGATCGCCATGCGCAAGCGGATGCTGTCCGGCCCCGGCGTCAACCCGGAAACCGTGATCTGCGTCGCCGCCCCCGACGGCAGCTATGTGTCCCACTGCGGCACCTGGTACATGCCAGGTGACGCGTTCGCCCTGGTGGAGCCGGTAGCCACCGATCCCGATTACCGCAAGATGGGCCTGGGCCGCGCCGCGGTATTGGAGGCGGTGATCCGCTGCGGCAATCTGGGCGCCGCCCAGGCGCTGGTGGGCTCCAATCAGCAGTTTTATTACAACATCGGTTTTGACCCCATCCATACGGAAACCTGGTGGGAGTACAAGGGGTAAAAGCCGCGTTTGGGATGACGGAGGACAACTTTATGGCAACCCTGGAGAAAATGGACGCTTTTTTTAACGCCCGGGCATTAAGCTATGAGGATCATATGCTCAAAGACCTGGGCCTGGAGGAATTTTACCAGGAAATCGCCGGACAATTAAGCGGCTTAGAGGATACAGACTGCCTTCTGGACCTGGGCTGCGGCACCGGGCTGGAGCTGGAAAGGCTGTTTATCCGGTGCCCCGGGCTTCAAGTAACGGGCATCGATGTCTCCCATGCCATGCTATCGGTGCTGAAAGCCAAATATCCGGACAAAAGCCTTCACTTGATCTGCGGCTCCTACTTTGACTTGGATCTTTTGGACAGGGCCTATGATTACGCATTGTCCACCTACTCCCTGCACCACTTTTCCAAGGATCAAAAGCTTGCCCTCTACCAAAGGATATACCGCGCGCTGAAGCCCGCGGGAATGTTCGTGCTGGGGGACTACACGGTGAAAACGCAGGAGGAGGAAGTTTTTTACCTGAGCGAAAGCCTGCGCCTGAGCGGGGAAAATATGCCCGGCGGCTCGTACCATTACGACACGCCCTTCACCCGGGAGACGGAGACCTGCCTTTTGAGGGATGCGGGCTTCACGGACATCCGCATCGTAAGGCAATGGGAAAGTACCACCGTCTTTGCTGCCGTCAAGTAACCACCTGCCCGGCGATGCCTACGATCTCCCTGTGCTGTTTTGGGCCAAGGCCATTCAAATAGTCATACAGACATTTTTCCCACAGGGGCGCCTCCTGGGGAAGCGCCCCTGCATCCGGAAAAATCCACCGCCCCTGCATCTTAAGTCCGCCGCGCCCCATGCGCAAAAGGGCGGCAAGCTCCTCCTTGCCCATCACCGAAAACAGCCGGACCATTTCCCGCTCCATAAAACAGCCGGATTCCATCAGCCAGGTTACATCATACAGGCTGTGCGCCCGGCGGCGGACAAGCAGCAGCTTGTCAGGAAAGTACCGGCAGGCGGCAAGTTCGTCATAAAGCGCGCGGAAATCTTCATCCGCCAGGGGATCCCCGTCCATCATAAGGATCGGCGGTGGCGGCGATTCCCAGGGCGGAAAAACGCCGCTTAAGTCTCCGCGCTCCAGCGCCGGGGCAAGATGCCGGGCCAGCGCATCCGCCTGGCGGGTAAGCAGCGCCCGGAAGGCAGCGCTTTTAACATCCATTTCCTCCATCATCCTTTCACATGCTTCCTTCACCCTCCGGAAGATGATATCCCGGGGCAGGCGGGCCAGCAACTCTATCAATTGTCCGTTCTCCTCCGCGTGGACGGCGAGGGTGGACGCACGCCCGCTTTCACGCAGGCAGCCATGAAGGGCAGCGGCAAAAATGGGCTCGAACACGTTGACGGGTATGGCGGCTCCCCAAATCCCCTGGGCTCTGAGCGCTCCTTCCACATCTTTCAAAGGGAAGCGGCGGCAAAATACGTTTTCCCAATACAGGGTCTCCAGGTAATGAAGCATCCAGGCAATCCCCGTTTGGGCACAGGGAATGCTGGCGGGGTAATCAAAATCGCCCGGTGTTTCCTGTGCCGCGAATTCCATATCATAGGCACGGAAAAAGCCTGGTATGCCTATTTCGACCGCCTCCCGGTAACATGGCGCATCCACAGGCAGTATCGTGCTTCGAACAAGATACATCAGCCGCCGCGCTTTTTTGAACTGTCTTGAAAGGATTTCTCTGCCCTCCTCATACAGCGCTTCCGGCGTTTTTT
>JAEWWY010000344.1 GCA_023458835.1 Bacillota bacterium | reverse complement strand
CTCATAGGCTTCTTTTGATATGGATAAACGCAGGCCGGCGGATACGCGCTGCTTATCCGCCGGCCGAATCAAACCGCTTTTATCGGGGACAACCGCAGTTCCCGCAGCAGCCATCATGATGCTCATGGTCATGGCCGTGGCCGCAGCAACCTTCGTGATGCTCATGGCCATGGTCATGGCCGCAGCAGCATCCGTCCCCATCCGCCTCCATGGCATCATGGACCTGCATTTCCGTATATTTTTGCAGGATCGTCTGGATGATATCATCCTCCGTAACGACCTCGAAGGAAAGCTCGCCCTCCTGCGTATCGGTAAGCCGCGTGATAAGAAGCTGTTCCTCGCCGTTTGCGTCGTTTTCCAGCTCCACCAGCACCACATATTCCTGCCCCGCGTAAGGCAGCACGGCGCCATAGCGGAAGCGGTATATCGTGCCGTCGGGCGCGGTTAGCTCCACCACCGCATCCGTCAGCTCTTCGGGATCAAAATCTGCTTCCGGGTTATTCGTCATCTTCTTCCTCATCCTCGCCATCGGCAGGAATGAAGTCATCCTCTTCCTCCACAGCGGCCACAAACTTGTCAAACACTGCCTGGAGCACGTTATCGTCCTCGATGGTCACATAGCAGTCCTCGCCCTTGTCGTCCTTCTCCATCTTGAGGATAACGACTTCGCCTTCTTCATTCTCCTCGTCTTCCTGGGCTGCCATCAGGACGATATAATAGCTTCCCTCATGCTCAACAGTCATCAGGTGCTCAAACTCAACGGCTTTGCCTTGCTCATCCACCAGTTCGATCATGTTGTTTTCGCCTTCCATGGTTTTGTCCTCGTTTCTCAGATTTCTATCGACAGGCATTGCGCCGCTGTCGAGCCATTGCTGAAGGATCACCGCCGCGGCCACCTTGTCCACCGTCTCCCGGCGCCCTTCCCTGCGCATGCCGCCTTCCACCAGCGCCTTTTCCGCCGCCACGGTGGACAGGCGCTCATCCTGGTAGAGCACCGTAAGCCCGGCCTTTTCAAGCTCCGCGCCAAAGGCGCGCACCTTTCGGGCCTGGCCGCCTTCGCTGCCGTCCATATTCCTGGGCAAACCGCATACCACCAGATGGGTATCATACTCCTGGCACAGGGCCAGGATATGGCGCACATCCGGGCCGTAGCCTACCCGGCGGTATACGGACACAGGCTGGGCAATGCATCTTGCAGGGTCACTTACCGCAATGCCGATGCGCACATCCCCCACATCCAGCGCCAGCACCCGCTCGTCCATCTGCTCCCCCATACACGTTAATAATAATCGAAGGCCTCCCAGGGCCGCCAAGGGGAAGATGACTTCCTGGCCGGGCCGGTGAAACGGTCAACCCGTTCCCGGCGCAGCACTTTTGGCGCCATCGGATGCCTTCTGAATATGCCTGCCCTTGCAGGCGGTCCAACCCTCTTCCCGGCAGCCGGGTTTGTTCAGCCCGCCGGCTGCCCGGAAAGGTAGTACCTGACCACTTCTTCCAGCAGCTCATCCCGCTCCACACGGCAAATCATGCTGCGGGCCTGATTGTGGCTGGTGATATACGTGGGGTCGCCGGAGATCAGGTAGCCCACGATCTGCGTGATGGGATCATAGCCCTTTGCCTGCAGCGCACGGTAAACGTACCGCAGTATCTCACTGGCCTTATTTCCGCTTTCCGTAAGCGGGGGCAGTTTCGTGGTTTCAAATGCGTCGGGCATTGGTCTCCCTCCCTTCCCTGACCTGAACCCATTATACACCAGGGCAAGCGCTTTTTCAACGAGGCGTTGCCAATTTCTTCATCCTTTCGCCCCAAAACCACACATTTATGCCAACGTATTTTCCCGGCGCAGCATTCGAAGGCCCCCGCGCAGGGAAACCACCACCGGCACCGCCAGCAGCATGCCCGCCACGCCCCCTACCAATCCTCCGGCGGATATGGCCAGCAGCACCGCCACAGGATGCAGCTTGGTGGCCCCCGACATCAGATAGGGGGAGATCATCCCGCCTTCCAACTGCTGCACCAGCACCACCACGGCGATGGCCCAGGCCACCCTTCCCCAGCCAAGGGGCAGGGAAAAGAGAAACACCGGTATGGCCCCAAGGAAGGGCCCGATGTAAGGGATCAGCTCCAGCACGCCCATCAAGAGCCCCAGCAGCAGCCAGGCCGGCACGCCCACGATCAAAAGCCCCAGCGCCGTCAGGCAGGCGATCACGCCGGAAATCATCAATTGGCCCCGCCAGAAGCCGCTGATTTCCCGGCGCATCTCCCTGGTCACGATGACAGCCTTGCGCCTGTACTTCAAAGGAATCCACAGCGACAGCCGCTGGCCCAGGTCCTCCCTGTCCCTTAGAAAATAGAAGGCGAACACAGGCGCTAAAAAGAGCTTCGATAAGCTGCCGGCCCAGCTTGCTATCCGTGACATCAGCGTCGGCAGCGCCGTTCCCGCCATCTCCTGCAGCTTGTCCAGCATCATTTTCTGCGAGCCGTCCATGGGTATTCCCTGGCGGGTGAGCCACGCCTGCACCGACTCCAGCTTAGCGCGCAACTGGCCAAGAATATCCGGCAGCATGGCGGCCAACTGCCCCCCTTGCCGCCACAGAAGCGGTACAAAAATCAGCACAAAGGCCGCCACGATCCCACTTAATATAAGCAGCGACAGGGAGGCCGCCACAGAGCGGGGCAGCTTTTTTTCTATCCGCCGGCAAACAGGCAGCGCCGCCGCCATCACCAGCGCTCCCAGCGCCACCTGGCTGATAAGCGCCCATAAAACCCGCCATAAGATCAGAACGATAAACAAAAGCGCGATCCCCAGCCCCTTTACGATCCGCTGGTTCACGCCGGAAGCCTTGCGCTTTTCCCCCTCGTACGCAGTCATACATAATTCCCCCAACCAGGGGCGCAGGGGACAGCGTCCCCTGCGCACAGCGTATCGACAAAGTGGCAAAGCCACTTTATCGAGCATTTTCCCTCGCTGCACTGTAAACACCTTCGGTTTTTACGGCCGTTTGCTCGGGTAAGGTAGGAATTTCTTCGAAATTCCTGCGAAAATCACCGCACATGTCGCTGATTTTCGATCTAGAATCGGAGAGCCTCGGCCCTCCGATACCTCCCAAGGGTTTGTTGATGGTCTTGGCGCAGGGGACAGCGTCCCCTGCGCAGTTGCTTATTTCACCAATTTTTAGCGGCGCGGCGCAGGTTTTCCGCTTCCCTGAGCACCGTCTTGCGCCACTTATTGCCATTGGGCATCATCATCAGCCCGGCGCCGATGGCAAAACCCAGCGCGCCAGTCACGGCCATTTTCCCAA
>JAEWWY010000343.1 GCA_023458835.1 Bacillota bacterium | reverse complement strand
CCAGCTTCCTGTCGCCCAACGTTGCAAAGGTGCTGGTGGAGAAGTTTGGCATTGCCGGGATAGGCACGGTGGAGGATGACATCGAGCTGTTCTTGAACTAATATTTGGATGCTGATACATCCCGCTGAGGCAAAGATGGCCTCAGCGGGATGTTTGCTATCAACAGAAGAAACGGACGAAACGGGCGGCGGGAGCAAGACCCTGCCCAACGGCTGACTGGCAAGGGCGGCGATTATCAATCGCCCGCCAAGCTGCGGCGGGAAGAATGCCGGGGATTACAGAATTTCGCGCCGCGCCTGTTTTCATTTTGGGGGTGATGCTTGTATCCTGGTTGGAAGCGGTATCAACCCGCCATATCCTTTGCCTGCCGGAAGGCGCTCAAAAGCGCCCGGGCCTCTTTGGTGATCAGGGAGAAATCACCGTCAGGCGGCAGCCGGCATAAGCTTCCGCCCACGCCTGCCCCTGCCGCGCCGGCTTTCACATAATCCCCGATGTTTTTTGCGTCCACGCCGCCCACAGCCAGGAGCCGGGCGTCATTTAAGGGGGCCAGCACATCCTTGATGTACGCGGGCCCCAGCGCCCTTGCCGGGAAGAGCTTCACATACCGGCAGCCAAGGCGCATGGCGGTCACGATCTCCGTGGGGGTGAAGGCCCCGGGGGTGATCCATATGTTTTTGGAAAGGCACAGGCGGATGACCTCCTGATCCACATTGGGCGTGACTACAAACTGCGCTCCGGCGCCCATCGCCTCATGGGCCTTCTCCAGGGTAATCACCGTGCCCGCGCCAATGAACATTTTTCCATCAAAGCGGACGCGCAATTCCCGGATAGCGGACGAAGCGCCTAAGGTATTCAGCGTCACTTCCGCAAGGCGGATGCCGCCTTCATAAAGGGCGTCCGCCATTTTTAATAGGCTTTCGCCCTCAATGCCCCGGAGGATGGCAACGATGCCGGTATCGAGAAAAGCTTCCTCAGGCGTTGCATGCTTGATCATACAATTCCTCCCTGGCTTTGCGTATCTTTTGAATGCCCATCACGCTTAGCCACTGGCTGTCTTCAAAGCCTATGCGCCGGATTTTACCCGCTGCGGCCAGGCTTTTTTCAAAGGCATCCGCATATATGCCGAAAACGTCCATAAACCGGTCCCGGCCGTAGAGCACCACCTGGTCCCAAGGCTCGCGGAAAAGAGGCATAAAGGCCTGCATATCCGAAGCCATCAGCGCGCCGTACAGAAAAGACAGCGCCTGCTCCCGGCTGGCCCCATGAAGGGATTGAAGGATCCGGGTCTCAAACAGCGCGCGGGTGAGGCCGGAATCCCGGGCCGCTTGGATACCCGCCAGCACATCACTTTCTGACAGGGTGAAATCCGTCAGGTCGCACAGGGAGCTTTTGAGGATCGTGCTCTCCTTCAGCGCCCATAAAAGCTCGCCGCTCATGGTGGTCACAGCCCGGACGATCTTCCCCCCCTGATAGCGGATCAGCTTGTTGTGGGAACCAAAATGAAGGAAGAGAATAGAACGGTCCTCATCCTCCGGGGTGACGGCCCCGAAAATCTCCGCCTCTTCGCCCCTTAGCATATCGGCTTCCCCGGTTGTTCCGCCTGCGAAGCGGATGCCGGGCACGAAATGGAACGGAATATTCACGGCAGCTTCCAGGCGGCAGGTATGCACTCCGCCGGCCAAATCCTGCAAGCCTGCGGGGGCTGGGATGTGGGGGATCTCCATCAGCCCGTTGGCGGAGGTGATCATGCCGGATAAATAGATTTCATCAATGCTATGCCCGCAGGAGGCTTGCAGCGCCTGGAGCTGTGCCGCCACCACCTGGCGGAGCAGTTCGTTCCGGCTGCCCTGCTGCTTATCCGCCGCGCCGATCTTCTGCTCAGTCCGAAGCAGCACCTTTTCTCCCTTCAGCAAGGTGAAGCGGGTATTGGTGGTGCCCCCGTCGATCAATAAAATACAATTGCTCAAAATCATCTCATCCTTTATGGCGCCGCGGGCGCTCAGCGCACCGGCAAACCGGATTTGCCGGTGCGCCGATTTTTTACCATTCGGCGATGGTGCCGTCATCGTTGCGCCACACGATGTTTTTCCAGTCGTGGCCGGCTTTGTCCATTTCCCGGACTTTCTCCTCATCCACCTCAATGCCGAGGCCGGGGGCCGTGGGCAGGGACACCGCGCCGTCCGCGTAGCGGAACACCGACGCATCCTTCAAATAGTCCAGAAGGTCGTTGCCCTTGTTGTAATGGATGCCAAGGCTCTGCTCCTGGATGATGGCGTTGGGGGTGCAGGCATCCAACTGCAAGCAGGCGGCCAAAGCGATGGGGCCCAGGGGGCAATGGGGGGCCACAGCCACATCATATGCCTCTGCCATGGCGGCAATCTTGCGGCATTCCAGGATGCCGCCGGCATGGGAAAGGTCGGGCTGAATGATATTCACAATGCCCTGCTCAAAAATTTTCTTGAAGTCCCAGCGGGTGAACAGCCGCTCGCCCGTGGCGATGGGCGTGGCGGTATAGGAGGCGATGATTTTAAACGCCTCATAGTTTTCGCAAAGCACCGGCTCTTCAATGAACATCAGGTTGTAGGGGTCCAGCGCCTTGGCCAGCACCTTGGCCATGGGCGTATGCACCCGGCCGTGGAAGTCCACGGCAATGCCGAAATCCAGCCCGCAGGCTTCCCGGATGGCCGCCACCCTTCTTACCACGCCCTCCACCTTTAAGGGGATATCCAGATAGTTCAGCCGTTCCGTGGCATTCATCTTGATGGCCGTGAACCCGGCCTTTTTCTTTTCCAGCGCTTCCTTGGCCACATCGCCGGGGTTTTCGCCGCCGATCCAGGAATACACCGCGATCTTCTCCCGACAGGCGCCGCCCAGCAGATCATAAACAGGCACGCCCAAAGCCTTGCCCTTGATGTCCCACAGCGCCTGCTCGATGCCGGAGATGGCGGAGGTAAGGATGGGCCCGCCGCGGTAGAACCCGCCCCGGTATAAAACCTGCCAGATATCCTCAATGCGCCGGGGATCGGCGCCAATCAGGTAATCCGAAAGCTCCTGCACGCAGGCCTTGACGGTTTCCGCCCGGCCCTCCACAATGGGTTCGCCCCAGCCGAAAAGCCCGTCATCTGTGGTGATTTTCAGAAACAGCCAGCGCGGCGGGACCTTGAACAGCTCCAGCTTGGCAATCTTCATACAGGGTACTCCTTTCCTTCCATTAAAACGTAACGGGGCAATCGAATACCGGCACCATTTGGATATCGTGGATCTTGGCGAAGGACGATTCATAGGAGGCGTACCTGGCCGCCATTTCGGAGGTGCAGTTCACCTTGCCGCCCTTGCGCCGGGGGGATACGTAAATATGGATGCCCTGTGCAAGCACTTGCTTTTCATAGGCCTTTAGACCGAACTCCCAGGGCGCGCCGTTGCTGAAGTTATCGTTTACCAGTTCCTCCCCGGTGAAGGCATAGCCGATATCACCGTCGTAGGAAACCCGTACCAGCACCTGCTTGACGCCTTCAAAATCCCCTGGCGTGAAGGACAGCCTGGCCCTGGCATTCACTACCTTGGTGGAGGTAATGGGGCTGCCAATGACTGGGCGCTTGAGGGCACCATCCCCGGCTTTTTCCCTGGAGCTTGCGTCCTCCCAGGTCATGGTGGGGGAATAGCGGCCATATTCAACATGAAAGCTGGCGAACAATCCGTCGTTTTTGGCGGAAGCATAGGTCCTGCCCGCCACGGTGAGGTTGGGACAGGGCGGGAAGACCGCGATTTCGCCGGATGTTTGGCCGATGCTCTCCACCCGCAAACCATCCACATCGTCCAGGATGGTTTCGCTGCACAGGAAGGCCAGGTCGCCTTCCGGCCGCTTCACCCGCCAGAAGCGCAGGCTGTCCGCACGGCTCAATACGCAGACCTCAAAGGTTTTTCCATGGGTATCCGTTACCTGGAAGGAGGATGTTTGCGTACCCGGCAGCTCCACCAGCTTGTTTCCGTCAAGCTCCTCCACCTGGCAGCCGCCGCCGATGGCTTTCACCGTGCGGCCGTCCAGCAGAAGCTGGGGCGCCATTCCCTCGGGCATGAAGAAGAAATAAACGGTACGGCCCTGGTTGACAAGCTTCGTGATGGGCTGGACGGTGGCGCTGATCAGGTGCGCTCCCTCCAGACCCATGCGCATGGGCAGCACGGCGCAAGCGTCCTTGGCAAGGGACATCTTCCCTTTGGCGGGAATCTGCAAGATTTCGTTATCCAGTGTTACGGCCACGGAAAGGTTCTCCTGTGCTTTCGTCTGCACATGGTCCTGGTAGTTATTCAAGAACAGGAAGCCTTTTCCCTGCTCCACCCTGACGCAGTAGCGAAGCGTATCCACGTCCTGCTGCTTCATTTCAATGGATTCCCTGGAGAGCACCGTCTTTGTACGGCAGAACTCCTTTTCAAAATCCTTGTAGAAATAGTGCAGGAGCTTTACCCGGTGGTAGGAGGGCCGCAGTTGGCCGTATTCGCCCACCGCCGCCTGATAATCGTAGGAGATTTTGGGCAGCGCGCATTCGTTGAGGTAGGCCACCCGCTTGCCCTTGGGGTGGGAGCCGCCGTGGAACATATAGTAGCCCAGGAAGTTGCAGCCGCTGGCGGCCTTCACATTGGCCAGCGCCTCCACGCTTTCAAAGGGAAGCTGGAAGCGGTAGCGGTAATAGTTGGCCATGCCGCCCCCCATTTCGCAGCAGATGAAGGGCAGGTCCTCCGGGGGATATTCCGGGTCGAAGTTATAGTATTTGGGGGCGTTGTTGTTGTGGAAATCCTTGTACAAAAACTCCGTGGTGGCGGGATGCTCCTTCACGTCGTCGCCGTAGAAAATCCAGGGCCAGAAGGCATAGCCGCCCCACAGGGGCATCACGTATTCCACCGGCGCACAGGCGCCGCCCCATGCGGTGGTGGAGTACAGGGGCGCGATGAGCCCGGCCTTTACCGCCAGTTCTTTCAATACCTTGAAGTGGGAGGGGCCGTCGTTGCCGCTGGCCGTCCATTCCCCGCTGTTTTCCGTGGTGGGCTCCCAGGGGGAGGAGGCGTGCTCGTATTCGTTTTCCAACTGGATGCTGACCACGGGGCCGCCATCCTTGAACATGAAGCCCCCGGCCTGCCTGCCGATCTCCTGAAAATACCGCTCCACATAGAACAGGTATTCCGGATCGTTGCTGCGCACATCATAGGGCGCGCCGAACATCCAGTCCGGAAAGCCGCCGTTGCGGCATTCACCATGGGAGAAGGGGCCTACCCGAAGCAGCACATAGATCTTCTGCTTGTTGCACAGCGACAGGAAGGCACGCAAATCATTGCTGCCGGTCCAGTCGAACTGGCCCTTGACCTCCTCGTGGTGAATCCAGAAAAGGTAGGTGGAAATCATGGTGATCCCCGCCATTTTCATTTTGATGATCTCATCCTCCCAGAACATGGGATCAATGCGGGAGAAATGCATCTCCCCGGAAGCGGCAAAATAAGGCTGGCCGTCTTTTTGCATGTAATAGTTGGTAAAGTCGATGGTCTCCCCCTGGGGGTTTGTGCCCTTGTATTCATAGGGGCAGGGATAGATGCTGCTGGTAATGTTTTTGGCGTCGATGGTATAGCGCATGTCTTTTGCCGTTCCTTTCCTTAACCTTTTACCGCGCCCAGGATGCCTGCCACAAAATGCCGCTGCATGGTGCCAAAGAGCACAATGGTTGGCAATGTGGCCAGAACAACGGCCACCATAATCTGGCCGTAATCCACGTAATACGCCGAGGACAGGGAAGAGATGAACAGTGTCAGCGTTTTGTTGTCGCCGGATTGAAGGGTGAGCAGCGGCCAGAGATAGTTGTTCCATTCCTTCATGAAGGCGTAGATCAGTGCCGCGGCAAAGGTGGAGCGCATGGGCGGCACCACGATGCGGAAGAAGGTATAGAATTCCCCGGCCCCGTCGATGCGGGCAGCCTCGATGATTTCCGTGGGAAACGATTTGAAGCTTTGCCGGAAGAAGAAAATCAAAAACGTGTTGGAGAGGGAAGCGAAGATGACGCTTGCCTTGGTGTCGATCAGGTCCATGTCAAACATCAAGTTGAACAGCGGGATCATGATGGCCGCGAAAGGGATCATCATTGTGAGCAAAAAGGCGCTGAACAGCTTGTTGCGAAGCTTGCTTTGATATTTTTCAAAGCCGTAGCCGGCCATGGAGCATATCAGCAGCGTCAGGGGCACCTGGATGGCGGAGATGGTCAACGTGTTCAAAAACGCGCGGAAAATATCCCCTGCCGCCTGCATGCTGTTTAAGTTATTGGCGAACTCCCCGCCGAAGAACAGTATACCTTTGGTGATGTCCTTGGAGCTCAGCGTGGAGCCCACCACCATCCAATAGAAGGGAAACAGGCATAAGAGGGAGGAGATCATCAAAAAAGCGTGCCGGAACATGCTTCCGGCATGAAGCCTTGGCAGCGCATGCCTTTTCACTTTGCTTCACCTCTTTCGCGGGTCACTCTGAACTGGAAGAAGGCCAGCGCCGCCACCATCAGCACAATGACGTAGGACATCATCACCGAATAGCCGAAGTTGGGGGCGAACACGAAGGCGTTGTTGTATATGTACAGCGACATGGTGGTGGTCATTTCCGCGGGACCGCCGCCCGTCAGGTTCATGGCTTCGTCAAACAATTGCAGATTGCCGTTGGTGGTCATGATGGTCGTCAACAGGATAATGGGCTTGAGCTGCGGCAGCGTGATCTGGAAGAATGTGCGAACAGGTCCGGCGCCATCCACCTTGGCGGCCTCGTAGGTGTCGCCGGGAATGTTCTGCATGGCCGAGAGGTAAAACATCATGTTGTAACCTGTCCAGCGCCAGGTCATGGCCAGCATGATGATGACCCTGGCCCAGGTGGGATCGTTTAAAAAGAAAATGGGCTGTTCAATGATGTTCAGCTTGATGAGCAGGCTGTTGACGATGCCGTTGTTGGCGAACATCATTTTGAAGATGACGGAGTACGCCACCAGGGAGGTCACGCAGGGGATGAACAAGGCCGTGCGGTAAAAGCCGCGGAGCTTCAGTTTGGGGTTGTTGAGCATGGTGGCGAACACCAGCGCCAGCCCCAGCATGATAGGCCCCTGCACAACAAGGAACAGGAACGTGTTGCCGATGGTCCTGTGGAACACCTTGTCTCCCAGGAGTCTTTTGATGTTGGTCAGCCCGCCGAATACATAATCGCCGTTTTTTAGTACCTTGGTGGACAGGCTGAGGGACCCCAGCACGGGGTACACCGTAAACGCAAGAAAGGCGATCATCGCAAAGGAGATGAACATCCATCCGTATTTGTCGTACTTGTCGCGTTTCACAAGATTGCGGGTACTTGGCATATTTCTCACCTCAGCCATGAATGGGATTTTTACTGCCTTAAACATCAAGGCGCCTGCCCGGGGCATCCGCACCGAACGGGAAGCCACCGGGCAGACGGCCTTCGATTAAAAGGGAGGTTGCTTATTGCTGAATTTGATTCTTGATCTGGTCTTCCGCCTGGGTAAGGGCTTCCTCCACGGTGATGGCACCCTGCAGGTAGTTGTACAAGGCGGAGTTCACGGCGGTGTTGGCCTGGGGCACGAAGTTGCCGTAGGTCACGCCGGGGATCTTGGCCAGCCAGGCGGAGAAGTCCTGGTTGATCTTCTGGCCGCCAAAGAATTCATCGCCCTTTTCAAACACTTCGCCGGTCTGGCTGGGCAGGTAGGTGCACAGCGCGCCCTGGTTGATCAGGATATCGGCGTAGAAGTCGGCGTTGCCGGCATAGATGGTCTTGAGGAAGTCCACGATAGCGGCCTTGTCCTGGCCGTTCTCCAGCACGTACCAACTGGAGCCGCCGGTGTTGGAAGCGTTGGTGGCGCCTTCGATGTTCAGGCGGGGAGTGGAGGCGATCCGCCATTTGCCGGACTGCTCGGGCTCAGCCTTGATGGTGGAGACGCGCCAGGCGGCGTTCACCACGGAAGCGGTGGTGCCGTCATTGATGGCGCCGGCCATGGTGGAATCATCGGGGCATTCCAGGATGATGCCGGCATCACGCATCTTCTTGATGGTTTCCAGCGCTTCCTTCAAAGCGGCGTTGCTGGTGATGGTCACATTGCCTTCGGCGTCGCAGTACCAGGCGCCGGCGGACTGGATCATGGTACGGAAGAAGGAGGAATAGTTGGTGCCGTTGGCCACGGTCATCTTCACGCCCGTCTTTTCTTCCACTGCCTTACCGATCTCAATGAACCGGTCCCAGGTGATATCCTGCATATCGGCCTCGGTAAAGCCGGCCTGCTCCAGGTAGTCCAGGCGGTAGAAGGTGGCGGTGCAGCCGGCGTCAAAGGGGATGCCGTAGGTCACGTCGCCCATGGTCATCACTTTGACCTTGTAAGGAGAAAATTGGCTGTAGTCGATTTGGCCCTGGAGGGGATAGAAGTACTTCGCGTATGCGTTCAGGTATTGGAAGATGGAATAGTCTTCGACCAGCACGATGTCAGGCAGGTTTTTGCCGCCGGAAGCCAGGCTGGTCTGAAGCTTCTTGTACACGTCTTCCTTGGAACTGGACACGATGTCGAATTCCACCTGGGCGCCGGGGTTGAGCTCCTGGTAATACTTGGCGGCCGTCTTCATGATGGCGATGTTGAAGTTGTCATCCCAGGCCCAGACGGTGATTTTTTGGGGGGCGGCCTGGGCAAGGCCGGCGGGGATGCAGGCGGTCAACAGAACCAAAACCGCAAGCATACAGAGGATCTGCTTTTTCATGATGCTACGCTCCTTTTTGAATGTTCCTAAATACGAACAGCGTACGTAATTAGGATTTGTATGCACTATAACATGGGGAATCTGGTTTGTCAACAGCCATCCTTAAAAAATCGAATCGCGTTTAAAGCGGAAGTCGCCGTTGACTTGCGCCTTGATTTGCCGTATGATGATGCATATCTGAATTTGTTCACAAGGATGTATTGTACTATGCCGCAGGCTGACCACCGTTCCACCGTAAGGGTCCTGGAAATCCTACAACTGGTTGCCCAAAGCCAGGACGGGTATACCTTGAGCCAGTTGGCGGAAAAGCTGGAGGCGCCCAAAAGCAGCCTGTCGCCCATTGTGAAGACGCTGCGCGACAGGCATTTTTTAAGGTACAGCGGCGATTCCCTGCATTATAAGATCGGGCCGGCGGCGTTCCAGGTGGGGATGCAGTTTGTGAACCGCACCAACATGCTGCAATTGGTGGAAAGGGAGATGGACCACATCGCCTCCCGCTGCCTGGAGACGGTGTTTTTTGCCATCCTGGACGGGGGCAGCGTAGTGTACCTGCAAAAGAAGGATTCGCCCCAGGCCATCCGCATGATCGCCAATGTGGGGCTCAGCCTGCCGGCCTATGGCACGGGCATCGGCAAGGCGCTTTTGATCGACCACAGCCTGGCGGCGCTGAAGGCTGCCTATCCCGGGGGGCTAACGCCCCTTACCCCCGATACCATCACCGATTTTCAGGCGCTGCACAAACAACTGACAGAGTTTAAAAAGGATGATATCTCCTACGAGTGCGAGGAATCCAACAAGGATATCCGCTGCTTGGGCGCGGCATTGAGGCGGGGCGGCAAGATCATTGCCGCGCTGAGCGTGGCCATCCCCATCTTCCGCTGTGACGAGGAAAAGCTCAAGCTCAGCCGCGAGCTGCTTTTGCAAAGCAAGAAAAGCCTGGAGATGATTTTCCGGGATACGGACGTGGATTTTCTCTCCCGGTGATTAGCTTGTTTCATGGAACGCTGTGGAGGCATGCAGTATGAAAATGTCGGTATGTCTGGATGCGCTGTGGCCCCGCCTTGCCTGCGAGGAAGCCGTGGTCCGCGCCGCCGGGAGCGGGGCCGCGGCCATTGAGTTTTGGGGCTGGTGGGACAAGAACCTGCCGGCCGTGAAGAAGGCTTGCGCTGATACGGGAGTTACCGTCGCGGCCGTCTGCACCAGGTTTTTCAGCCTGGTGGATGAACGCGAGCAGGAATCGTATCTTCGCGGGCTGAAAGAAACCATGGATGCGGCTCAAATGCTGGGCTGCCGAACGGTCATTTCCCAGGTGGGAAACGAACGGATGGACGTGCCCAGGGAGGAGCAGCGCCTGCAGCTTGCGGACGGGCTGCGCAAGGCGGCGGGGCTGCTTTCGGAGCATGACGTTCAGCTTGTAATCGAGCCGCTGAACACCAGGGTTGATCATAAGGGCTATTTTCTGTGGTCATCCGGTGAGGCGGCGCAGATTGTGCGGGACGTTCATTCCCCGCAGGTGAGGATGCTTTTTGACATCTACCACCAGCAGGTGACGGAAGGCGATATTTTGACGCGCGTGCGGGAAAATATTGGCCTTATCGGCCACATGCATTGCGCCGGCGTGCCCGGGCGGCATTCGCTGTCGGAAAGCGAGCTGAATTACGGATATGTGTTCAAGGCCATTGAAGCCATGGGTTATGAAGGCTTCATGGGGTTGGAGCTTTTCACCGGCACGCCGGAAGAAGAAATCAG